>JAYEMC010000413.1:0-9437 GCA_034717935.1 Pseudomonadota bacterium
AACGACACAGGTAAAGACGGCTATGGGCGACTACAGGTGGTCAACCGAATCAGTGGCCAGAGACCGGCTGTTTCTGGAGTATCTGGGAGTAGTGAGAAAGTAGTGTACGTTTTATCCGATTTTCAGGGTAATAAAGATCGTATTTAAGTTTCATCATGGAATCTTCAACTGAGGCACCATAGGGATAACAGACCTGAGCCCAGCCGGTAACCCCGGGCTTCAAGGCATGACGCTTGCTATAATATGGGATCTCTTTTTCCAAATTGGAGATAAACTCGGGACGTTCTGGACGGGGACCGACAAAGGCCATATTACCCATAAAAACGTTAAAAAGCTGCGGGATTTCATCAAGTCGGGTTTTGCGCAGGAAATTGCCGATCCTGGTGATGCGAGGGTCATCTTCACCGGCCCAAACAGCACCGCTAACCGCCTCGGCATCTTGACGCATGCTGCGAAACTTGTAAATTTTGAAATCATGCCCGTTTTCCCCAACTCGAACCTGACTAAAAAAAACCTCGCCGGGTGATTCCATCTTGATGGCCAGAGCAATCAGGGGCAGGATCGGCAGAGTCAAGATAATCCCGATCAGCGCGAAAAAAATATCGAGAGATCTTTTACAAAAACGTATGATGTCACCAAAACCAAAACCGGTCGAATAGATAAACCAATCCGGGTTAATATCCTGAATCTTAAGTTGGCCGGTCGCCTCTTCATAAAAGGTAACTGCGTCAACAACTTCGATCCCGGCAAAACGACAGCTTAACAGTTCTTGAAAAGGCAGCACTCCCCGGCGTTCATTAAGGGCAACAACAATTTTACCAACCCGTTCCTGAACGGCCGACTCCGGCAAACTCTCAACCATACCGATGATTTTGTCAACATCGACCTTAATTTCAGCTCCTAGCGGTTGGATATATCCAACCAAGTAGTAGTTATTGCTCTCTTCTTCAATAGCTTCGCCAATATCACAAGCCAGATCACCGACGCCGACCACCAAACATCTCTGGTTAAGGCCGGGAATACGAAAAATAAAAGAGGAATAACTGTGCCAAAGATACTGACACAAACCAAACATAACCATGCTAATTAACAGAACACCGCGGCCCAAAACAATTTCCGGAATCATAAAAAAGAGTGAGCTTAATAGAACAAAAGCCAATCCCAGAGAAAAGACTATTCGAGTAACAATATTGGCTCGACTCAAACTACGGTGGAGACTGTAGAGTTCAAAAACACTGGAAGTAAGAATCAGAATGCCGCCCAGTAGCACAATTTGCGCGAAGCTTATAATTGATCCCGACCAGGCTGGCAGTTGGCCTCCAAAACGTAGAAAGACTCCTGAATAATAAGCCAATACCACCAAGAAAAAATCCCCAGCCGCAAGAAGTAGTGCTAATTTATTCATAATTAACCAACCTCCTCAACCAACCTTCGCAAATTGTAACATCATTAACACCCGGGAATATTAACTTCTCCCCCCCCCGGAGTCCGACCGAGAGCTCTTTCTCAAATCAGAATTCTCTCACCTATAGACACTACAATAATAGAATAATTTGACCTCGTCAATCAGTCAAAAGTATGCAAATTGTATTAATTAATGAAAATTTACTCATCATTTTTTCAACAAGTGTTTGCACTCTTTATATCCCACCGAATTCTTTTGTATATCCTTACTTGTCAACATAATGGTTACCTTCTAATGGTGAGTTTATTTATCTTGGTTTTTTTGCAGATAACGTCCTGTTTCACCTGCTGGCCTTGGATTTACCTGTAACTTGGAGCATGGCACGGTTCTCTGGTGCTAAAGAAGAGAATATGAACCTTCATACCGATGTTAACCATAATCTTGGCCTAAATAAAAATACCCAAGTTCAACTACCTCCATATTAGCGACTCAAATATCTAAATTAAACAGGATAATAAAACAAAGAATGGTAACTATTCAGCCGGTAAACACTTCTGAAAGAGGCTCTTCTTGATAGTTTTCGGCCCGCTCCAAAACCCTCTTATGGATCGCTGAAAGATCTGACGAAATTGCATTTTCCGGACACCCGCGCATACAGTTGAAACATAAAATACAATTATCGGCATAAACCGGGTATGGTTTCAAGGTCAGGGTCGCAACCGGACATAGGTCAACACAAATACCGCACTCGTTACAAAGCTCGCAAACTACCACCTGACGACCAAAACCGGCAAGTTTCTGTTCAATCACTGCGGCAACATGTCGCGTCGTTCCGGCCGGAGAACAGTAAAAGATAAATGTTTTATAGATCATATTTTTCTCCCAATACTTTTTCGCTTGAAGTGTAAAAAAATGCCGGATCACAAAATGAATTTGATTGCGGAATTATTTTGTAGACTTGGCCTTAAAACCGGTTCGCTTCAATTCATCTTTCCCCAATAAAAAGGCGCGGCTCATAAAGGGAGTAAAAAATAGGTAAGGGAATACACAAACAAAAAAGGCACTTGAAGCGACCGCGATGGTCATTTCAAGTGCCTTTTTATTATTGCTGGTGCCGGAGGTCGGAATCGAACCGACACGGGGTCGCCCCCGCGGGATTTTGAGTCCCGTGCGTCTACCAATTTCACCACTCCGGCACGGGGTTTGGCTTGTAACAAAAAAAAGGGTTACGTGTCAAGCAGGATTTGATGGAATCATCCATCTTGTCCTGCTTTTAAGCTTTGGGCCTTCTGCCTCTGTGCCTTGGGTTGCGGACAGAGTCCGCCTTAGTTTTTCAAACTCCCGGCGTAGAGCGGGTAGGCCGCCAGTTCACAGGCGATACCGCCGTTATCAAAATGCCAGCGCCGGGCCGGGCGCAGGCCGACCTCTTTTATAAGGTTACGATTGCCGCTGAAAATGAAGGCCTCGTAGCTGGAGCCCTTCTGTTTGAGAAAATCGCCGAAGCGGCGGTAGGTCTTTTTAAGTTCCTCTTCTTCGCCGAGGCGCACCCCATATTCGGGATTGCAGAATATAACCCCGCCTTTATTTGCACTTTCGGGTACCGGGGTCTCGGCAAAATCACAGGTAATAAATTCGATCACGTCATCAACTTCGGCGCGAACGGCATTCTCTTTGGCAACCTCGATCATTTGCGAATCGATATCGGAGGCGATCAGGCGAATTTTCCGATCCGGACGGGAGGCCCGCCGGGCTTGGGCCTGGAGATTCAAGAGCTCCATATTTTTATAGCCGAGCAGCGACTGAAAAGAGTACTCTTGGCGCAAGAGACCGGGAATCCGATTTTGCGCCAAAAGAGCGGCTTCAATCACCAGGGTGCCGCTGCCGCACATCGGATTGACAAAGGTTTGTGCTCCGCTCCAACCGCTGGCCAGAATCAGAGCGGCGGCCAGGGTTTCGCGCAAAGGGGCTTTACCGGGATCAAGGCGATAACCGCGTTGGGCCAGCGTCGGGCCCGAGGTATCGAGATAGAGTTTGGCTTTATCCTGCTGCCAAAAGAGGTGAAAAACTAATTTATCACGGCGCGGGCCGCTGTCCGGACGGCGACCGCAAGCACGGCGCAGGCGATCGACAATCGCATCTTTTACACGCAAATTGGCAAAACGACTATCCCTGATCGTCGGCGTATCAACCACCGAGGTAACTGAAAAATAACCGTCGACGGGAACCAACTCTTCCCAGGGCAGAGGCATTAATTTCTCATAAAGCTGATCGGGATCGGCGGCGTCAAAGGCGGCAAGGCGCCAAAGTACCCGCTGGCCGGTGCGCAAATTAAGATTCAGTTTGAGCACGTCTGAAAAATCACCCTTGGTCGTGACTGAGGTGGCCCGTTCCTCAATAATCGGCATTTTCAGATCACGCAGTTCGCGGCACAAAAAAGGGGCGACGCCGGGCGAACAGGGCACTACGATTTGATGTCGACCTTCAAGAAGCTGCATAATCAGTTCAAAATCTCGGTGCCGACCCCTTCGGGCGTAAAAATTTCAAGTAAGAGGCAATGGGGCTGGCGTCCATCGACAATATGAGTTTTGGCAACCCCGGCTTCCAGGGCATCAAGACAGCAGCCGATTTTGGGCAGCATCCCGCCCTTGATCGCACCTGACGCGATCATCTCTTCAACTTGCCGACGATTGAGACTACTCAAAAGGTCACCGACAAGATTGCTGACTCCGGGGACATCGGTCAGGAGCACCAGTTTCTCGGCTTTCAAGGCCGAGGCCATCGCTCCGGCGACAAGATCGGCATTAATATTATAGGTTTCACCGGTTTCATCAACCCCGACCGGGGCAATCACCGGAATAAAACCGGCTTCGTCGAGACGGTTAAGAATCTCGGGGTTAACTTTCGCAACTCTTCCGACCTTGCCAACGTTGATAATCTCCGGCGGCCGATCAGCTTTGGGGGTATCATACATGAGTAATTTTTCGGCCTGCAGGAGACGACCATCCTTACCACTCAAACCAACGGCAGTGCCGCCATGCTGGTTAATAAGATTAACAATAGTCTTGTTCACCTTACCGACCAGCACCATCTCGACCACATCCATGGTGTCCTGATCGGTGACCCGCATTCCTTGGACAAAAGAGCTCTCGATACCCATCCGCTCGAGAACTTTGCCGATCTGGGGGCCGCCACCGTGGACAATTACCGGATTTATACCGATGAATTTAAGCAGAGCCACATCTTTGGCAAAGGATTCCTGCAGCGCTTCATCAACCATGGCATGACCGCCATATTTAATGACCAGGGTTTTACCATAAAACTTTCTGATATAGGGTAACGATTCACTTAAAATTGCGGCTTTCTGAAGATATTTTTTCATTTTTTTCATATCCGTTTTTTTACAGCATTTAATCCCAACCTTGCAAAAGGGATATTTGGTTGTTTTCTGTAGCGTCTCGAAAAAAAATGTTGCATTTTCTTAGTGAGCAGAGCCAAAAAATTGCGTTTGTCTGAGCGAGGCACGAGCGAGTTTAGCAATTTGGCGGAGCGAACTTAGAAAAGCACAATTTTTTTCTTAAGAAGCGGAAGGAAATAACCAAATATCCCGAAACAGGTTACAGGCAAGACCTAATTCAGACACCTCTGCCATTTTTTACAAAATATAGCGGCTCAGGTCTTCGTCTTCGACGACATCGTCGAGTTTGCGGCGGACTTCGTCGGCATCGATTTTGACGGTTACTCCATCCATCTCCGAGGCGTTGAAGGAGACCTCATCAAGCAGGCACTCCAACACCGTATGCAGACGCCGGGCTCCGATATTCTCATGTTTTTCATTGACCAAACAAGCGATTTCAGCCAATTGTTCAATCGCATCTTCACCAATCTCCAGAGTCACGCCTTCGGTTTTCATCAATTCGACATACTGGCGAGTCAAAGCATTTTCAGGCTCCTGCAGGATACGGATAAAATCATCCTTATCGAGAGAATCGAGTTCCACCCGAATCGGAAAACGGCCCTGCATCTCGGGAATCAGATCTGAGGGCTTGGTGCCGTGAAAAGCTCCCGCCGCAATAAAGAGGATATGATCGGTCTTAACAATACCATACTTAGTGTTAACCGAAGAGCCTTCGACAATCGGCAAAAGATCACGTTGCACACCTTCACGGGAAATATCCGGGGTTGAAGTGCCTTCGCGGGCCACAACCTTGTCAATTTCATCAAGAAAGATGATGCCGTTCTGTTCGATCCGGGTCTTGGCCTCAGCAACCACTTTATCCATATCAACCATGCGCTGGGCTTCGCGCTCAACCAGAATTTTATAAGCCTCGGGAACCTTGACCTTCTTCTTTTTGGTCTGTTTCGGCATCAAGTTTTCGAACATATCCTTAATATTGATATCCATCTCTTCAAAGCCGCCGGCCGAGAAGATCTCCACCACCGGCGTCACCTGTTGCGAAAGCTCAAGATCAACACTGCGATCGTCAAGTTTGCCCTCACGAAAGAGTTTGCGCAGCTTTTCGCGGGTTTTCTGCTGACGCGCCTCCTGTTTCTCCTGATCATGCGTGCTGATTTGGGGGATTTCAATTTCACCCAAATTACCATCGACAGTCAGCTCCACTACATCATCTTCGGATTCCGCTACCGGCGGCGGCGCGGGAGCCTGAACCGGGGGCAAAAGCAGATCAAGCAGGCACTCTTCGGCAATATCTTTAGCCTTGGTTTGAACAAACTCGGTCTCCTCTTGTTTGACCATCGTAACCGCCAGTTCGGTCAGATCCCGAATCATCGATTCAACATCACGACCGACATAGCCGACTTCGGTAAATTTTGAAGCTTCGAGTTTGATAAAAGGAGCTTTAGCGAGTTTAGCCAGACGCCGGGCAATCTCGGTTTTACCGACACCGGTCGGACCGATCATAATAATGTTTTTCGGCGCAATCTCATCTCGTAAAATCGGCTCGACCTGCTGGCGCCGCCAGCGGTTACGCAGAGCAATCGCCACAGCCCGCTTGGCATCATCCTGACCAACAATATATTTATCAAGTTCAACTACTATCTCTTTCGGGGTTAATGTTGACATCTACTTCTTTTCCTCCGACTCCGGATCCTGATCCTGCTCTTTGGGAAGAACCTCCAGGGTTAAACGCTCATTTGTATATATACATATTTCAGACGCAATTTTCATCGATTCCTTGACAATATCGGGAGCCGCAAGTTGAGAATGGCGCAACATAGCCCGGGCTGCGGCCTCTGCATAAGGCGCACCGGAACCTATCGCAACAACGCTGTCATCGGGTTCGATAACATCACCATTCCCGGAAATCACAAAAATATGCTCCTCATCAGCAACAATTAACAGGGCCTCTAAACGACGCAGCATCTTGTCCATACGCCAATCTTTAGCCATCTCGACTGCGGCCCGGGTCAGGTTACCATTATAAAGCTCCAGCTTCTCTTCGAAACGTTCAAAGAGGGTAAAGGCATCTGCCGTTGAACCGGCAAAACCGGCCAAAACCTGCTCATCAAAAAGCCAGCGCACTTTACGCGCACCATGCTTCATCACTGTGTCACCCAAAGTCACCTGACCGTCGCCACCCAGGGCGACATGATCGTCACGGCGAACCGCGAGAATTGTTGTTCCTCTAAACATTATTTCTCCTGTTATTTTTATTGTAACTATTCAGCTAGCCCGCAAATTCAGGGTACACAATCCCGATTTCCTTCGGAGAATCAGGTTATGTCCCCCAAATTTGCTGAAACGCATCAATATGCGATATTTTTCCACTTATGCTAAATAGTTACATTTTTTTATTTCGCCCGCTCCTCGCCAGCGGCTAAAGGGTGAGCCTTGTCGTAGACTTCCAGTAATCGTTTAACATCAACATGGGTATAGCGCTGTGTGGTTGAGAGGGAACTGTGTCCTAAAAGTTCCTGAATGACGCGAAGATCAGCCCCATTCTGGAGCAGGTGCGTGGCAAAAGAGTGGCGCACGGCATGCGGTGTCAACGGTTTCTGCAAACCCGCGACCAGACCATATTTCTTGACCAGAAATGAAACTGCGCGAGCACTCAAACGCCCGCCTCGAGCATTGAGAAAAAGAGCATCTCCAGCTCCGGCACCAGATTTTTGCCGCTTCGCAAGATAAGATTCAAGAGCAATAGCAGCAATCCGCCCCAACGGGACAAGACGCTCTTTACGGCCTTTGCCCATAACTCTGACCACGGCATCGGCAAATTTCAGATTGGCAATATCAAGCCCGACAACCTCGGAAACCCGCAGTCCGCAAGCGTACATCAACTCTAAAATGGCACGATCTCTGAGTTTGAGTTCATTATCCAACGGTTTATCACTTAGAGATTCAATATCAAGCAGCTGATCAACCTCTTCTTCTTCAAGGTAGACCGGCAGATGGCGCTGATTCCGCGGGGCTCGTAAAAGGGCTGCCGGATTTCCCAAAAAATCGTGCCGTTTATTAAGATAAGCAAAAAAAGTCTTGATAGCGGCCACTTTACGCCCCACGGAGGCGGCCCCATCAACTTTCATCCGCGACCGTACAAATTTCTGCAGATGACATTCCTGAACCTGCGGCCAGAATTCTCCATTTTCGCCAAATGATGACAGATCACTTAGTTCAACCAGAAAAACCTGCAACTGAACAATATCCGAACAATAAGCTCGAACCGTATGGGAAGAGAGCTGGCGCTCGACCTCCAGATAGCGGATAAAATGAGTGACCAAATCCATCATAATAAGCGTTTTAAAGGTTTTCTGATAGTTTTCTGCCAGACCCGATTAAATAAATATAATTACACTGGACTTGACTTTTTGTAAATCGATAGGTTAGTAGATTCGCCAACTCCCTAAAGCATCAATTAACCACGCGAGAGAACATACTTTTGCCGGAAAAAAAAGAGCCGCCTTATCTTATTATATTCCTGTTGCTCTCGCTGCTCCTGCACTTGGGCCTGGCTTATCGTTACCGGGCTTGGGAACCGGCCGGCAAAGCCCTTGAAGAATTACGCAAAAAAAGAAATAAGGATATCCCGGTTCAAATTATCGAACTCCCGCCCAAAAAGAAAAAACCGGAGACACCTAAACCCCCGCCCAAAAAACCTAGTTTTCTAGCCGATCGCAACCAGCAGACTAAAACTGAAACCAGAACCGAGAAGAGCGCCCCGAAAACCAAGATAGTAACAAAACCGGTTAAGCCTCAACCGAAGCCGAAACCAAAACCAGCGGCACCGCCAAAACCTAAGGCGGACCCACGCCCGCAAGAGAAGTCCAAACCACAAACCAAACCTCAGGCAAAGCCGAAAAACCCGCCCGTCAAAGACAACTCCTCCCTGACCAAAGCGCAGCCTCCAAGTAAAAAACCGGAGAAGCTTTCGCCGCCAGAAAAAAAGGGGCCCAAGAAGAGACAACCGGACATCAAAAAGCTCTTTCCTTCAGCCGATGAGTTGCTGAAATACACCGAAGAACGTCAGAGACGTCCGGCTCCTTCCGGCAAACAACAACTACGCCTGCCCAATAAACTGAAAAGGGGTACTGAGATCTCTCTCAACACCCTCGACTATAAATTTCACTCCTACTATCTGGCTCTGAAAAGGAAAATTGAGCTAGTCTGGGAATACCCCTACAAAGCTCGACAAACCGGCGCTCAGGGACGTTTGCAAATGCGTTTTGTCATCAATCAGGATGGTTCTCTGGCCGAAATCAAGATCTTACATTCATCAGGAGTCGCTATTCTTGATCACGAGGCGGTTCGGGCAATCCAAAACGCCTCCCCCTTTCCGCCGCTCCCGGAACGTATGCACACCGAACGACTGGCGGTTACCGCTACTTTTGAGTATCTCTTGAGTTACCGGTCAGTTCATTGATAACAAGCGCGCTAGGAGGCTGTCCGAGAATAGGATTTTTTTCTCAGATCAAGGCATGCGAAGAAAATTACCGCAAGCATACACTAAGTATTCTGAGGATAATTTTTTGAGCATAACGCAGATATGGGGAAAAAAGACGTTCTCGGACAGCCTCC
>JAYEMC010000414.1:0-1814 GCA_034717935.1 Pseudomonadota bacterium
ACTTCCTTCGGTCGTTATTTTTTGAAAATAATGCTCGAAATACTAGGTGTATGTCTGCGCTTATTGTCAAAAAATGCCTTGATCTGAGAAAAAAATCCTATTCTCGGACAAGCTCCTAGGAGATAATGGAATCAATATGATCAAAATCACTCCTCAGGAGTACCAAAACTACTGCAAATATATCTACGACATCTGCGGTATTACGTTGACCCCTAATCAGGCTTACCTGATAGAGACCCGGCTCGCTTCGCTCATAAAAAAACTGGAGTGTTCAAGCTTCAGTGAACTCTACAACAAAAGTAAAGCCGACCGACTAAAAAAACTGGAACAGGAAATTATTGATGCAATCACAACCAATGAAACCTATTTTTTCCGTGACAAATCGCCTTTTGAGCTACTCCAACATAAAATTCTTCCAGACCTGATCGACAAACGCTCAACCCGTCCCGGACTGCCGACAACCATCAAAATCTGGAGTGCAGCCTGCTCGTTCGGCCAGGAAGTCTACACGATTGCGATCACGCTCAAAGAACTTTTAGGCAAAGATATCAGCAACTACCGCATCTCGATTGTCGGCACCGATATCTCGGATGAAGCCATAGCCCGTTCAAGTTACGGCCTCTACAACCAATTTGAAGTCGAAAGAGGCCTGCCGCCCAACAAGTTACGTCTCTATTTCGACCAGGTTGGCAAAGGCTGGCGCATCAATGATGAGTTACGTTCGATGGTCTCTTTCCGTAAACTCAACCTCTTCCAATCCTTTGCCGCCATGGGACGTTTCGACATCATCTTCTGCCGCAATGTCGCAATCTATTTCTCTCAACCCGACAAAATCAAACTCTATGAAAAAATTGGCGGTGCCCTGGCCCCGGATGGCTACCTTCTCATCGGCGCACAGGAGAGCCTGACCGGAATCACTGATATTTTTGAGCCACAACGCTATATGCGATCAATTTTTTATGGATTGAAAGGAAAATAAAGGTACCACAGAGACGTCGAAATGACCTGATTCTCCAAAGGAAATCGGGATTGTGTACCCTGAATTTGCCAAAAATAACTATAATAAAGAATTTAGACGGCGTGCAAATTTAACCGGTGGCTGTCCCCAAATTTAAATGATAATCAAAAGCGGCCTTAAAAATGATTATTTTAATTTTATGACTGACAAACCAAAACTTCTGGTTCTAACCTCAACCTTCCCCCGCTGGCAGGATGATACCGATCCGCCGTTTGTCTACGAGCTTTCCCGTCGACTTACCGATGATTTTTCTGTCACAGTCCTGACCCCTCATTATCCGGGAGCTCTCCAACATGAAAATCTCGCAGGAATGGAAGTTCATCGATTCCGCTATTTTTTTAAAAAATATGAAAAACTGGCCGGACAGACCGGCATTTTACCAACGTTACGCAAACAAAAACTCTATCTCCTTGTAATCCCCTTTTTTTTGCTGGCCCAGTTAACATCTCTAATTTCTCTCTGCTCTCGTTTAAAACCGGATATCATCCATGCCCATTGGCTAATCCCTCAAGGTTTCCTGGCCGCCTTGATCAGCCTCTTCAACCGCACCCCATTTATCGTCACCGCCCACGGCGCTGACGTCTTCGGACTAAATGGCTGGCTTTTGACTAAGCTTAAAACTTTCACGCTCAGTAAAGCGTCCCGAATCAGCGTCGTCAGCCGCGCCCTTTATCAAGTCCTAGCCACAGACCAGTTACGCAACAAGTTAACAACAGTTCCGATGGGGGTTGACGGAGAACGTTTTTCTCCTGCGTTACAGTCACCAATAACAAATCCACAAGATCACCCCAAACTC
>JAYEMC010000415.1:0-1813 GCA_034717935.1 Pseudomonadota bacterium
TATAGCATTGGTTTCTTGAGCACCTTTTCCGAGCATAACAGCAGAGTGATGATCAGGCGTCCCAGGCGGCCGTTGCCATCAAGAAACGGGTGAATGGTTTCAAACTGAACATGGGCCAAAGCCGCCTTGGTCTGTGTCTGTGTCTTCTCGGGCTGATCGTGCAGGAACAACTCCAGCTTTCCCATGCACTCCATTACCTCTTTCGCGGGCGGCGGCACAAAGGCGGCGTTTCCGGGTCTGCTTCCCCCGATCCAGTTTTGACTTTGACGAAATTCTCCGGGGTTGCATTCCTTGCCGCGCCCCTTTGATAGAAGTATGCCGTGAATCTCTTTCAATAATCTGAGAGAAAGGGGGAAGCCTTCGCTGATCCGTTTCAGGCCATGAGTGAGCGCGGCTACGTAGTTGCTGACTTCCTTGACATCGTCCAGGGGAACACCGGGCTGCCGCTCGAGCTCGAATAACAGCAGATCTGAAAGGGATGATTACGTTCCTTCGATCATGGAAGAGAGCACCGCCTCTTTACGAATGTACATGTAAAGGTATAGTGATGTGTCCGGTAAAAGCGTTGATACGCTGTCCAGGCGTCCAAGCGCCAGCAGGGCCTGGTCGAATTTTTCGCGCATTTCGGCAGACCATTCAACAGGTGGTGTCGGCGGTAACGGCGCGGGGATGAATGCCTCGGCTTTTTCCCCGGCTGTTGAAATAGTGATGTAGCGGCCTTGCAGGTCTCTTTTCATGCTGTTATTTTATTCCTTGAATTAGCTGAATCGTTATTTCAGCTTATTGCATCTACTGAAATAACGAATTATTGCTACCTTGTCAAGGGGTTGACCCGGTTCAGTAAACTTTTGTCGGAATAATCAGGTTATACTGTCATTGCGTGAGCGGTGTTTACTTCGGTCTTAAGCTTCTTTAGAAGCTTGTCTTGAGCCGTATAAAAAGTGATTCGGCTATTTTGTTTCTTCTTCCAATACTACCGTAAGTGAAATGATTTGACAATCTGTATCGTACAGGATACATTTTGATATCGCCGAACATCCGGACACTCCCGAGGCGATCCGCGATTTCCTTGAAGAATTCGCCACTACTGGTGATGAATGCCTGTGGTTGAAATCATTGCCTGTCTTGCACTCAAGAAAATTGTCAGGTTTTTGGTCAGGCACTATTTAAGTTGTTTTGAGGTTTTTTAAGGAATTATTTATGTCAAATTTAGTTTTAATGCGTCACGGTGAATCGCTCTGGAATCTGGAAGATCGTTTTACCGGTTCTGTTGATGTACCACTTACGGAAAAAGGCCGGACCGGGGCGGCAAATGCCGCTCTTAAATGTTCAGGGCAAAGGTTCGATGTGGCTTACTGCTCGCCGCTTTCTCGGGCCAAAGAGACGGCTGAGCTCTTTCTTGAAGCGTTAGATTCGGCTCCTCCACTTATCCCTGAACCCCTCTTGATCGAAAAAAATTACGGCATCCTTCAGGGCTTGAATAAAGACCGGGTTAAAGCCACTTATGGGGATGAAGCTTACAATCTCTGGCATCGCAGTTATGAAATCGGGCCGCCTGGAGGGGAGAGTCTTTATGAGCTCTGTCTTAGGGTGCAGCCCTTTGTCAAACAGGTGGTTGGCGAAGATCTGCGCTTGGGCAAAAATGTTTTGTTGGTCGCGCATGGCAATGTGATTCGATCACTGGTCATGTTGCTTGAAAAGCTGGAGCCGGCGGAGGTTGTAAAGCTTAAAGTGGGTACCGCTGTTCCTTTGATTTATAATCTCGATGAAAATTTTACCATGCTTGATAAGTGATTGGCCACGAAAACCCACG
>JAYEMC010000416.1:0-1796 GCA_034717935.1 Pseudomonadota bacterium
GTGACGGCCGCCTGAACATTACTGTCTATGGTGGTGGTGAACTGGTGCCGGCATTGCAGGTTTTTGATGCGGTCAGTTCTGGTACGGTTGAGATGGGACACGGTGCTTCTTATTATTGGGCCGGTAAACATCCTGCCTCTCAGTTTTTTGCCGCAGTTCCTTTTGGTCTTAATGCCCAGGGTATGAATGCTTGGCTGGTAGCCGGTGGCGGGCAGGAGCTCTGGGATGAACTCTATGCCAAATTTAATTTGAAAGCATGGCCGGCTGGTAACACTGGTGTTCAGATGGGCGGCTGGTTCAACAAAGAGATTAAATCTATGGCTGATCTCAAAGGTTTGAAGATGCGGATTCCCGGTCTTGGCGGTAAGGTTCTTGCTAAAGCCGGCGGTAATGCGGTGCTGGTTTCCGGTGGCGAGATCTATACTAATCTCGATCGCGGGGTTATTGATGCGACTGAGTGGGTTGGTCCCTACCATGATAACAAAATGGGTTTTTATAAGGCCGCTAAATATTACTACTCACCGGGTTGGCATGAGCCTGGAACCACATTAGAGTGTATGGTTAACAAAAAGAAGTATGATGAGTTGCCGAAAGATCTGCAGGCGATTATTGATGCTGCTTGTGCCAAGTCAAATATGTGGTCACTTTGTGAATTTGAAGCGAAAAATAACATGTACCTCAAGGAACTGGTCGAAAAACACAATGTCCAATTGCGTCAGTTTCCTGATGATGTTTTGGCTCAGCTTAAAAAACACACCGATGAACTGCTTGTGGAGCTGGCCGCTAAAGATCCTCTGACTAAAAAAATCTGCGATGCCTATATAGCATTTCAGAAGCAATATGAAGAGTGGAATACACTCTCAGAGGAGCGTTACGCCAAACTGAAACATCTCTAAAACAGATATTATGTCAAAAAAAGGGCCGTTCCGATGTTAATCGGAACGGCCCTTTTTTTAATTACCTAAAATAACAGTCGGCAACCAGGTTACCGTTTCCGGAACCAGGCATAGAATTGTCATGGCGACAAGCTGAATGATAACAAAAGGTATAATTCCTTTATATATATCAACGGTCTCAACGCCCGGAGGGGCGACCCCTTTCAGATAGAAGAGGGAGAAACCAAAAGGAGGCGTTAAAAAGGAGGTCTGCAGGTTAACAGCGATAAGAACTGCCAACCAGAGTGGATCGACTCCGATAGAGACCATGATCGGCGAGAGAATCGGAACGAAGATAAAAACGATCTCAAAAAAATCGAGAAAGAAACCGGCTATGAAGATAACTCCCATGAAGATGGCTAAGATGCCCCATTTACCGAAAGGCAGTCCGGTAATCAGCTCCCGAACCTGGGCGTCTCCGCCTAATCCCCTAAAGACCAGGCCTAGAGTAGTGGCTCCGATCAGGATGATGAAGACCATACAAGTAAGCTTGGTCGTGCTGGTCATTACTTCCATGGCTGTTTCAAGGTTAAATCTTCTCTTGGCTATGGTTAAAAGGGTGGCTCCAACCGCACCTAAGGCAGCGGCTTCGGTCGGGGAGGCGATGCCTGCAAAAATGGTTCCCAGGACAGAAAGTATAAGAAATAGTGGAGGTATCAACGAAGTTAAAACCATCTTGCGGAGTTCTGATTTGCTGATTGCGTTGAGCTCATCTTGCGGAATTGATGGAGCCCATTCCGGTCTTATACGGGCCATGATCGATATATAGATGATATAGAGGAAAACCAGAACCATGCCGGGGATCATGGCACCGACAAAAAGATCGCCAATGGGTACGCTCATAATATCACCCAGGAGAAC
>JAYEMC010000417.1:0-1793 GCA_034717935.1 Pseudomonadota bacterium
CAACGAATCCCTAAACAAATAATCGACTGGGGCAACAAGCCTCAGCCGCCTACCGACAAACTGAATTATCAACTAACCCATTAACCACAAATCCGAACAATTCCAGCTTCAGCGCTTCAGCTTAAACCAATAAATCCTATCCCGGATACATAAATTATTGACGGTTGCATTCAAGCAACGCTTATGTTAAATGCCGTTGGCATTTTTTAAGTTAGATCGTAACTTCTAAGTTACGCTAAATCAATAAATTAAATACTAGGAGCCTGTCCGAGAATAGGATTTTTTTCTCAGATCAAGGCATTTTTTGACAATAAGCGCAGACATACACTTAGTATTTCGAGCATTATTTTCAAAAAATAACGCCCGAAGGAAGTGCTGGCAGTGCGCCGAGCTGGGAAAAAAAGACATTCTCGAACAGGCTCCTAAACCACGAATCAATTAAAATGACATTACCATTAGATAATAATTCAACTCTACCCGAAGCCGTACGCCACATTTCAATCTTGAACAAAGATATCTATCTGGTTGGAACAGCCCATGTTTCTCAAAAAAGTGTCACTGAAGTAAAAGAGACCATTCAGACTTTAAAACCGGATACGGTTGCCGTCGAACTCTGCCCGCCCCGCTACCAGGCCATGACCCGACCTGAACATTGGCGGCAGATGGATATCGTCAAGGTTATCAAAGAAAAAAAGGCCCTCTTTCTCCTCGCCCAACTGATATTAAGTGCTTTCTACCGGCGCCTCGGCGAACAACTCGGGGTTCAACCCGGAGCCGAGATGATGGCCGGAATTTCTGAAGCCAAAGCCATCGATGCCGAGCTGGTGCTGGCCGACCGGCCCATCGACATCACGTTGAAACGAGTCTGGGGCTATC
Source organism: Pseudomonadota bacterium (assembly GCA_034717935.1). Taxonomy (GTDB): domain Bacteria; phylum Desulfobacterota; class Anaeroferrophillalia; order Anaeroferrophillales; family Tharpellaceae; genus Tharpella. The sequence goes on from JAYEMC010000417.1 coordinate 877, forward strand.
TCGGCTGGTGGCAAAAGATGAAGATGATTTTCCATCTTTTGAGCGGCGTCATCTTCTCTGAAGAGATTGATAAGGAGATGGTCGATGAGATGCTGGAAAAAGATCAGCTTGAAACTCTGCTGACCGAATTTACCGCCGGCTTTCCCCAAGTCAAAACCCGGCTGATCGATGAAAGAGATATCTACTTGGCGCAAAAACTGAGACAGGCACCAGGTCAATGTATCGTCGGCGTCGTTGGCGCCGGTCATATTGAAGGAATTGTCAGAGAGATTGAAAAAGATACACTACTTGACCCGATTCTTGATTTGCCGCCAAAATCGCCCTGGATGAATATCATCAAATGGGCCATTCCCGGCCTGATTATCGCCATGATTATTGCCGGATTCTTTCAGGGCGGCGGCCAACATACAATGGAATCGATCTACATCTGGCTCCTGGTTAATGGAATCTTGGCAGCGGTTGGAGCGGCAGCAGCCTGCGGCCATCCTCTGACTATTTTATCAGCTTTTTTAGCCGCCCCGCTGACCAGCCTCAACCCCCTGATCGCCGCCGGTTTTGTCTCCGGCATGGTTCAGGCCACAGTCAAGAAACCTACGGTTGCCGACTTAGAAGATCTCCCTGTCGCCATCTCCACGATTAAAGGTTTCTGGCACAATCCGGTTAGCCGCATCCTGCTGGTTGTTGCCCTCTCCAACCTCGGTAGCGCTGTCGGCACCTTTATCTCCGGCAGCTGGATCGCAGCCCGGCTTTTTTAACTAGAGGTAGTCCATCATGGCTCAGAAAATAATCTGCAGCAACAAAAAAGCCCGCTTCAACTTCACTCTGCTGGAGAAATTTGAAACCGGAATTGTCCTCGTCGGCACTGAAGTTAAAGCTTTGCGCGAGGGTCGCGGCAATATGAATGACTGTTACGCCCG
>JAYEMC010000418.1:0-9336 GCA_034717935.1 Pseudomonadota bacterium
AGGATGACAAAAATTCATGCCACAAAGTTTCCGGCAGTGAACGACAACAAAGACCCAGCTCTTCAGCCCGAACCACCTCGACATTATTCCGGGCCGCGACATTACCGACCACCACCAGAGCTAATTTCAGATCCAACCGCCCGGCCTCATAGCCGGACTTAACTTCGATGCCGCGAGCCGCCAACAGATCACTCATCGGCGGATAAGCCGCCGCATCGGAACCACTCACCTGCCAACCCCGCTCCTGCAGCATACTCGCCAAAGCCGCCATCGCCGTCCCGCAGATGCCAATCAAATGAACTTTCTTCATATTCTCCTATCCACAATAGAGCTCTATTTTCATTTTAAACCTTAAAACAGAACTATGGATTTCCATAATTCACTTTAGAGTCACCAAACAGAACTATGGCTCCCCATAATTCACTTTACGGACAGCAAAATGAATTATGGTATTTTTTCATATTGTCCCCTCGTCACGATCATACTTTAGCTCTTTGTATACCTTGCCAAGAATGTGCTCTACGGCCAAGTCGCGAAAATCTTTGTCGCTCATGAGCTTGCCAATGATTTCTTCATTACCTTCCATACGGTCAATTACCAAGCCTTCGAAAGCCTTCTCAAAGACATAGCGAAAATCTTCTTTGGAGTTTGCCACCGCCGCTTTTCGAAGAAGCTCACTTTCGACCGCCTCTTCCTGTATTTGGTCAAAAAAGAGCTGATCGGCCAGGGTGAAGTCGGTTCCGAAACGTTCGTTCAAAATATCGATTAACTCAGAAAGGCTGATCTCATGGTCATCGTAACCGGTTCCCACATCTGATGGGCCTTTAAGCGGCTCGGTCAGCGTGTCCTCATAATAGGGCTTAAAGGCTTTGTAAATCTCCTTGGGCTGATTGCGAAAATCGAGAATAAAGGTATTTTCCTTGCCGGGGCAGGTACGGTTTAAACGCGAAAGCGTTTAAACCGCCTGGAGACCCGTCAACTTCTTGTCCACATACATGGTGTGCAGTAACGGTTGATCAAAACCGGTCTGATATTTTTCTGCAACCAGCAACACTTGATATTCGTGACTATCGAACTTCTCCGGCAACTCTCTCTCTTTGATGCCGTCATTCATGGAGACTTCGGTATAACTTTCCCCTTGAACATCCGGGCCGTCTACTGTGTCGGTTTTATCCGCGCCATCCGTATAATCCGTAGATCACTCTTTGCTCCCGATTTTGACGTTGCGCACATCAATCTTGCCGGTGGTCGCGGCGGTGATCAGGGCGGTTCGGTATTCGGTAAGGCGGTCAATTACTTCTTCAACCTTATTCACCATTTCATCTAGTTTTAAAACATTCTCTGCGATGTAATCAGCAATTATTGGTTGCTCAGATAGAGCTGGCACTACAACAAAGAAGTTGCCTAGTTCCTCAGAATTCAGATGTGGTTAAGCCGCTCTCAATCTCGTTTGATATATCTGTCCTTCCAATAAATATCTAGATAAAAGTGCCCATGCTAAAATCTCCGGTCTGATATCCGTTGCTGTGACAACCATGTCAAATCCTGCAATAGAACCTTCGAGATTTTTTGGTACAATTGCGGAATCTCCTGTATAAGCACCGCTCCGTACCACAATTATTTCATTTACACATAAAGAAGGATTCTTATTCCATGGGACATCTTCAGGTCTAATCCTCTTAAAACCATGCCTTGCAATAGTTCCCTGTGATACATCTGTAGCTCGGATTAATTTCAATCCTCCTACTACATACTCAGGAGGTTCACCTAAACCGTAACGAATTGAAGCAAGAAATTTCAGCCGCCTCACCTCCCAATGCGCTGGCACATCGCCAAGCCAGGGGATGCCGGAGTCGCGCATCGGGACGTTGGGGTTGAGGCCCTTGGTGACGGCCTGGGTGATCAGCGCGATGCGCTTTTCCTTAAGCTTCTCAATGAGTTGCTTCTTTTTCGCAATCAGCCCATCAATCTGCCCCGTCTTCCAATCGAGAAAGTCCGCGATTTTTTGTTGCTCATTTGGTGAAGGGATGCCGGTCTTAAAATCTTTGATAAAAGTTTCGGGGACTCGTTTTTGACCGCCAGCGCCCAACATTTCGGATGCGCCAATATTTCGAAATGCATCTGACATTGTCAAGTAAAAAAGCCATCTCTTGGATATACCCTTGAGTGGCCGCATAACATGAAATTCTGTTGTTCCAAAAGCAACACCGTTCTTTAGGCCTTCAGGAATCGCACCTTTGCCATTCTCAAAGCAGGGCGTGATTTTGGCAATGATAATATCGCCATCAGCAAAGTATGTGTACCCACAATAGACATCGCCGATTAGCTTCTGTTTTGATAAATCAATGCCGCCATGCTCTCCGACTGCTTCCATCGGGACAAACGGCACCAGTGTGCCTTCTTCCCAACTAGCCACTTCTGATTTCACAGGATTTGACAAAATCGAAAATCGAAGACGTTCGGCAGGCCAATCCATAGGATGTGTCACTCCCTTATCGGTGGCTGTGTATTTGGGATAACCCGAATACCCCATCAAGCCACCTCCTGCCACATCGCCGAAATCTCTTTCTTCAAGCCACTAATCTCGTCCTTAATTTCCTCCAGCGAACAAAGTACTTCATATTCGTAAAAGCAGCGAGATGATTGGTTCATGCATCACCCCTTTTCTTTTTTCCTTGTTTCTCAATCTCCTCCAACACCTTAATATCCTCGGCATCGGCGGCCCGGGCTTCGGCCCGGCGGCGATGCTCATCAAAGGCGTCATAGCGTTCATGGGCAATACGTTTCATCTTATCGGCACTGGTTTTACCGAGACTCTTCAGTATGGGGCGATCATTGAATTCCAACAGGCGGTCGACATTTTGCCGCCAATAATTGAGGGTCAGCTCCTTGCGCTCTTTAGTCCGCAGTTCAGCTTGTTCGAGAAAAATAACCACTAAACGGTTGAGGGTGTCGACTTCGTCTTGCGTCAGATAGTTTTTGGCGACGATAACATCATGTTTGCGAACCCGTGATCCACTCCAGGTGGTCAGCGCCATATTGGGGCTTTCCGGGTCGGCCCGGCTGACGATGATCTCGGCGGCGGTTTTCTCAGTAACCGCAAAGAGCAGCTTATTTTGCACCTCGGCAAAAAAAATCTGGGTGTCGCGGTCGTCAGATCGGTAATCAGTGCTGAGGGAAAAAAGATCTCGCACTTTTTGGTAAAAGCGTTTTTCTGAAGCACGAATCTCGCGAATCCGCGCCAGTAACTCATCAAAGTAATCCCAGCCGCCGGGGTTTTTAAGACGTTCATCGTCCATGACGAAGCCTTTGATGAGATATTCGCTCAAGTGGGCCGTGGCCCATTGACGAAATTGGGTGCCTCGAACTGAGCGAACACGATATCCGATAGCGAGGATCATTGGCAGGCAATATGATTTTAAATTGCGTTTAACATCTCGCTTGCCCTCTTTACGAACTTGTAAGAATTCCTTACAAGTTGAGGGCTCTTCAAGCTCTTTTTCTGCGTAAATTGTTTTGACAAGCTGGGTTATGGCTTGTGGAGAAGTTGAAAACAGCTCTGCAATCTCAGCTTGGGTTAACCAAACGGTGCCATCTATCGCCTTGAGTTGGATATCTGTTTTTCCATCTTCGGTACGGTAGAGAATGAGTTCATTTTCGCTCATGCCGTCACCTCTTTCAACATCTCCACAATTTCAATATCGGTTTGTTGATCTTTGGCGATGATGTGGGAGACGATCTCTTGATCTTTGATTTTGTCGATGAGAATGCGGTCGATGATGCCGCCGGAGAGACCGGTGGCGACTTTGCCGAGAAGGTTGTTGCCAAGGGCTTTTTGCGTGACAATCGAGACCAAGACCTGTTGCTGGTCGCCGGAGAGTTTAAGATCGCCGGTTTTGATCAGGAGGGGGCAGGTCAGGGAGCTGCCAAGTTGGTTGACGGTGAGGTTCAGGGTGATACCTTGCGCATGAAAATTGACGCTCTCGACCGCGACCCCTTCCTCGTTTTTCAGGGCGTGGCGCAGGGCGGCTTCGAGGTAGGTTTGCGGAATCAGAAATTCACCTTTTTTAGCGGCGTCGAGGAACTCTTTTGAGATTTGTTTTTTTACTGTATCTTTGATCGCTTTAAGAGCATTGAACAAGCTCATTTTTTACACTCCGTTAGGGCTGCATTGCCGGCGATATTGATCAAGCTCGGCCCACAGTTGGTTGGTTAGGGGTTGATTACCGATAATCATAATGTCCGGAAGCCACTGTTTGACCAGGGCCAGGACTTCATTGTCGGCATAGTAGAGCATTGAAACGAGCAGATTTTTGGCATCTTCACTTTCGATAGTCAAGGACGCCGGGAGGTTGCGTTCGAGATAGATGCGGGCGGCGCCGCTGATTTTGAGTTTAACGTTTTGACACTCTTCACAGACCCAGGGGCTGAAAATCGCATCGGTAAAATTCTCCAGCTCCTCAACAACGCTGTCATCGACCTTATAGTTGCCAGGATGGATAATCGGGGCGGTGATCTTTTTGAGATAATAACTTTTCAGGCGGCCGTTTGCCAGGTCGCAGGCCAGCAGGTACCAAAAACCTTTGAGGTTGGCCAGGCGATAGGGATGAACCGTATATTTCTTAGTCTCGTTCCGGTTGTTGCGATACGAAAAACCAACCTGCTGGCGCAGGGCGACAGCTTGATTCAAAAGTCTGAAAAGATTGCTATAGTTTGAAACATCCTCAAGATTGAGATGAAAAAGGAAACCGGAAGTACTGAAACTGCGGCCTTCAAGAAGTTTGTCGGCAATTTTTGTGTATTCAGCATCAACATTCGTGATCATGGCCGCGATCAGATCGGCGACCAGCGCGGCATCAGGGTCACTGGTGCCGCGCAGTCGGTAAGCATTGATAAAATGATAGCGGCCATCCGCTTCTCGACGTTCGATCGGCAGATGGCTTAAGCGTTCATTGAGATCCTTCTGGATTGTTCGCGGCGTAACCCCGAACTCGGCGGCTAAATCTTTAACATCCAAGGCTTCACCAACATTGAGACGACAGATAATCGTTGTTAAACGATACATCGCCTTATCATATTCCGGCTTGGCCATCAGTTATCCCTTTACCTCTTAATATACATAGTGCCTGAGCGAAAACCTGACAATTTTCATGAGTGCAAGGCAGGCCAAAATTTTAACCGCAAGCATGCATTAAGTATTCTGAGGATTAAAATTTTGGCCTAACGCCGCAATCGGGAAAATTGGCGGTTTTCGGTCGCGCACTACATAGGCATCAGCCATGCTTGGCGTCACCTGCCGGTGTTGGCAAAAATCTTGGTAGTCGGCCACTTCGTCGGCCAAAACCTTCATCACCCAGCCCAAAATGAAAACATCATCGAGCCAACCGATAAGCGGAATAAAATCGGGAATTATATCTACCGGGAAAACGACATAGGCCAGTGCGCCCGCAATTGTTGCCCAGGTGCCGGCACTTAAACAGAAATCCGGATCCGTTATCATGTTGAAAAGGGTGCTGAAATCCTCATACCACTCTTTATCCTGATGCTCATAAGAGAACCTTGCGGCTCTCTCCTGATCAAAATCATCAGCCAACTTTTCCGAAAGCCTTAATGCCTGTGCTCTCTCTTCTCCCGATAAACTCATAACATCCTCCCTTGTCCGTAACAATCAATTTAAAGATTTGTTTCTCTTTATTTTGCCATTATAGGACACGGAACGAACGCGTGAGTTCGCTGCAAAATTATTTTTTACATTTTTTCAAAAAAAAGATTGGGGATCGATATCAAGGCGCCAGGTAAGTGGAGGGGCGCAGGGAAGCTGTCGCCGCCACTGGCGTAAAAAATTATGCAACGCTACACGTTGTTTAGCTTTGATTAAAAGGTTCCAGCGATAGCGGCTCTGAACTTTGACGATAGCCGAAGGTACGGGCCCGAGCAAGACGATAGGCGGCGGGGTATCGTGCAGGCCTGTCGACTTTTGCCCGAGAAGTTCAAGGCCAAATTTTTTTACGGTGTTAAGAAATTCGCGGACGCGCTCCTCATCGGGGCCGACAGCCCTCAAATTAGCAAGGTAGGAGAAGGGCGGAAATCCGAGTTCGCGCCGACTTTCGAGCTCCTGATTATAGAATGAGACGTAATCATGGGCGGCCGCCGTCAGTACGCTATAGTGGTCAGGCTGCAACGTCTGAATAATCACTTCACCTGACGAACTGTCGCGGCCGCGGCCGGTACGACCGGCAACTTGAGCCAAAAGCTGAAAAGTTCTCTCCGGCGCCGTAAATTCAGGCATTTCCAGGGAGAGATCAGCAAAGATGACGCCAACGAGATCGACCTTAGGGAAATTATGACCTTTAGCCAACATCTGCGTGCCAAGCAAAACCTCGGCTTTTCCTTGGCGAAAATCCTCAATAATCCGCCCGAGTTCACCTTTACGCCGGGTCGCATCACGATCAAGGCGCAAAACCCGGGCCTCGGGAAAATGGTGGGCCAGCCCTTCTTCCAGCTTCTGAATCCCAATACCTAAAGGAAAGAACCGTTTTCCGCCACATTTGGGGCAAATTTCCGGCACCGGCCGCTGACCGCCGCAATAGTGACAGACAAGAAGCTCAAGACTTTTGTGAAAAGTCTGATTCACCGAACAGAGGCTACACTCAGGCATATAGCCGCAATTAAGACAGTAGAGAGTTCGGGAAAAGCCGCGCTTATTAAGAAAAAGCATCACCTGACGACCACTGGCAAAGACCGCCTTCATCCTCTCCAACAGACGCTTACTAAAACCGTCCCAGGCAAACATGTTTTTCTGATCTTTGCCGAGATCGATAATTTCGACCTGGGGCATGACTTTTTCATCAAGACGCTGAGGCAGAGAGAGAAGTTCGTAACGCCCGGCTTGAGCTCCGTAATAACTGATCAGGGCCGGTGTCGCCGAGCCTAAAACCACACAACAACCAACCATCTGCCCTCTGAGCAGGGCCAGATCCCGACCGTTATAGGCAAACCCCGACTCCTGTTTATATGAGGGTTCGTGCTCTTCATCAACGATTATGATTCCCGGCCGAGCCAGCGGAGCAAAGACCGCCGAACGCGCCCCAACGACAATTTGGGCCTTACCGGCGGCAATCCGGCGCCACTGATCATAACGCTCACCCGCATTTAAACCGCTATGGAGAACCGCCACCCGGGCGCCAAACTCATGAATCAGGCGGTCGACAAGTTCAATCGTCAAGGCGATCTCCGGCACCAGATAGATAGCTCCCAAACCCTGCCCTACAACTTCGGCTATCAATTTGATGTAAATTTCGGTTTTGCCGCTGCCGGTTACCCCATGCAGCAGGTAGGGAATAAACTTATCCGGGGCTAACGTAGCGTTAATCCGGGTGAAAATATCATTTTGAGCTGGAGTCAGAGTTACCGCTTGCCGGGGAGTTGCCAGAGGCGCACTATCGTCTGACGAGAGGGAACGGAGTTTGGGAATTTCGGATGCTTTAAGCCAGCCCCGACCCTGCCAGCGGCGAAGCCAGGTTGAAGCGCCGCTAAAGGCACCTAAAAACCGGCGGCGGCTGAAAAAACCGCCGGCCGCGATAAAATCGAGTGCCTGCAGGCGCCTGTTTTTTTCAATTTTTGAGTTGGTCAAAGCCTCAACGATTGCGGCTTTATCAATAATTTCATAGATCAACTCAACCTGCGCCTTAACCAGCGGCGGCAGAAGTTGATCTTCACTGACCAACCAACCCTGCTTGACCCAATTTGCCAGCCGCGCTTTAAGCCGGGCCAAAGGCAGTGGAACCGCAAGATTTCCGCAAAGCTCTTCCAGCGGCAAAGAACCGGCGGCAGTCAGCAATTGTAAAACCTCCGCGAGCAACGGAGAACGGGTTTTGGCCTCGGGATCGAGTGCCTTCTTCCCCAAACGGAGCAAGCGGCGCTGCCGATATTGCAAACCACTCGGCAAAAGAGCATACAGAGCTTCACCAAAGGGGGTCTGATAGTAGTGAGCAGCGCGTTCGTAGAAAGCGAGATGATCCCGGTTAAAAAGGGGCTCTACATCGACCACGGCCGCCAGAGTTTGTAACGTGACACCCTCTCTGAGCGGCGGACATTGGTCACTCCAGGCGACCAGATAGCCACTGGTCAGACGATTCCGAAAAGGGGCCAGAACCCTTTTGCCAACCAGCAAACGAGAAATAATTACAGGGTCATCAACCCGATAAGTAAAAACCGTATCAAGCGGCAGATTAAAGGCTACTTGAGCGTAGAGGAGTGACGAAGATTCAGACATGGTTCTTTGCCCGCAGGATCAAGCTGCTGCGGTTAGAGTGAAAATCGCTTCGCCCACTTCGAGGGGGACAGGCTACCGGAACATCCCTGATTTGCATTATAGTTTGACACTACTTAAGTTATTGATAACCGCTACTCCCGTTAAACCCAGTCCCCGCCCTGTGGCAGAGTGAATTTTTTTCAACAAACTTTCAAAAGTACTCTATTACCGCCCAACTAACTCAACTATCGTGATCGCGGCCCCGCCAGCGGCGGCATCGGGGTGAGAAAATTTGCTGACATAAGGTAAAGTTTTAAGAATCTCGTGGATTCCCTGGCGCAAGCGGCCGGTGCCGTGACCGTGGACGATTTCAACTTGAAGTTGGCCGTCAACAATCGCCTGATCGATAAAAGCGCCGAGCAGGTCGGCAGCTTCATCAACCCGTTTGCCGATCAGATTAAGTACCCGCGTCGCCCCGGAAACCCCGAGGGTTCCGCGCCCCAGTCCGGAACCACCCGTTTCGGCGGCAACATTTCTGATCTTTACCGAACTCTCTTTAGCGGCTAATCCATTCGCAGTCGCGGGCAGATGCCGACTGATCTTATCCGGCGTCAGCGTAACCCTTAGATTGCCATCCAGAACCACCGTCAGACGCTGGCGCGAAGAGTCGACGGCGACAATCGTTGCCGCCTTGGCCTGGCCCGCAACCTGAACCCGGTCACCAACGGCAAGTTTTTCATAGTCAATCGCGGCCAAAGCCTGAGCCGGTTTCGGCAAAAGCCCGGAAACCTCGTCACGAGCTTCTTTAAAAGCGTTGCGCAGTTTGCCGACTTTAACCTCCGGCAGCTCTTTTAAGGCGGCTTTACCTGCCGCTTTTATGGCCGTTTCCAACTTAGTCTTGGCCGCCTCCAGTTCCGTAAGACGCACTTTAAACTTTAGTCGCGCTTCCTTAACCAAGAGGGCAATTTGCTCCCGGGCACCGGATTGAACCTTCTCTTTCTCAACTTCCAACTCAGCCATCAAACGTTGCCGACGATCTCCCTCGATGCGGGCCTGTTGCTTTAAAAGAAGTAACTCTTTTT
>JAYEMC010000419.1:0-1791 GCA_034717935.1 Pseudomonadota bacterium
CGCGATTCAATATAATAGTGCCTATAAAGAGCAGATTTTCACTTTTGCCAACAATATTAATACCCATGAGGGTGGCAGCCATCTGGTTGGTTTTAAGGCGGCTTTGACCCGCAGCGTCAATAGCTATATAAATCAGAAGAACCTTTTGAAAGGTAACAAAGTCAGCCTTACCGGAGAGGATATCCGGGAAGGTATGGTTGCTGTGATCAGCGTTAAAATTCCCGATCCCCAATTTGAAGGACAGACCAAAACGAAACTTGGCAATAGTGAAGTGAAAGGTTTGGTCGAGTCTCTGGTAAACGAGAAACTTTCCCAGTTTCTGGAAGAAAATCCAACAATTGGCGCCACCATTGTCGAAAAAATTGTTGAAGCGGCAAAAGCTCGTGAGGCGGCTCGTAAAGCTCGGGATCTGACCCGGCGCAAAGGCTATCTTGAGGGATCGATGTTGCCCGGAAAACTGGCAGATTGCCAGGAGAAGGATCCGGCAAAATCTGAAATTTTTATTGTCGAGGGTGATTCCGCCGGAGGTTCAGCTAAGCAGGGAAGGGATCGGAAAAACCAAGCAATTTTACCTCTTAAAGGTAAAATTCTCAATATTGAAAAAGCCCGTTTTGATAAAATGCTGGGCAGTGAAGAGATAAAAATATTGATTACCGCCCTAGGGACGGGAATCGGCAACGAAGATTTTAATCTAGCTAAATTGCGCTATAACCGGGTTATCATCATGACAGATGCGGATATCGATGGCTCCCATATCAGAACCCTGCTTTTGACCTTTTTCTATCGGCAGATGGGTGAGTTAGTGCAAAAAGGGCATCTCTATATTGCCCAGCCTCCACTTTATCGGGTTACCCGAGGCAAACATCATGAATATTTAAGTAGTGAACGTGAGCTCAGTGAATTTATTATAAAACATAACAGTCATGAGATGAAAGTTCTGGCTGAAAATGAAAATATTTCACTCAAAGGGGAACAACTAATTGAGACTCTTCTCCAATTGATCTCCTACAAATATCATATTGATCGTTTGCAGGCCAAAGGCTATCCGGCAGCTCTGCTCAAAAAAATAATTAAGCTGGGGTTTGCTGAACGTGGTGACCTCTTAAATGATGAAAAATGGGCCGGCTTACGGCAATGTTTGCCTGATTGTGGCTTGGAATTTCAAGAGCTGTTGGATGATGAGAGTAATGATACGCAAAAAATGGTTGTTCTAGATCGTAACAAGATATCCTCAGCTATCGATTATGCACTGATCAAAAGTGGCGATTATCAGGCTTTGAAAAAGTTGAGTACGGCTTTGCAGGAGTTGGATAATCCACCTTTTTCATTTATTTATAAAGATGAGCGGCAAAGTGTAAAGAGCAAAGAGGCACTTTTACTCAAGATTCTTGAGCTTGGGAAAAATGGGATTAATATCCAACGTTATAAAGGCCTTGGCGAGATGAATCCCGAGCAACTTTGGGAAACAACTATGGATCCGACCCAGCGTAAACTTCTTCAAGTAACGGTAGAAGATGAAGTTGAAGCCGATGATATCTTTACGGTTCTGATGGGAGATAATATACTTTCAAGGCGGACTTTTATTGAAGACAATGCCCTCAAGGTCGCCAACCTGGATGTTTGATGGTTTTTTGGCCTGGATATTTCATATAGTAGGGCGGCCACCATCAAAGCTGCCGGATAAACGGCACAAGTTGTGCCGAATCCCTGGCTCGCAATGGTGAGAGTCGTTTTTCAGAAATGTTGTTGGGACTTCTAGAGCATTTGGGATTGGTATGGCTATACGGCTGG
>JAYEMC010000420.1:0-1785 GCA_034717935.1 Pseudomonadota bacterium
TCGCGAATTGGCTTTTATGATTGTCAAAGATGGCGAAGGTGCGACCAAGGCGGTTGAGATTATGGTAGTTGGGGCCTCAAGCGTTGATGCGGCCGAAAAAATCTGTCGGGCAGTGGCCAATTCAGCCTTGGTCAAGACGGCTTTTTTTGGTCAGGATGCGAATTGGGGGCGGATTATTGCGGCCGTCGGCTACGCCGGGGTCGAGATTTATCCGGAGTTGGTTGATATCAGCTTTGATCAGGTTCGGGTCGTTAGCGGCGGCGTTCGTGATCCCCATTATCGAGAAGAGGATGGGGCGGCCGTATTGCGGCAGCCCGAATTTGTGGTGAAAATTGACCTGCAATCAGGTGAAGATGAGTTCACTCTGCTAACCTCCGATCTGACCCATGAGTATATCTCAATCAATGCCGACTACCGGAGTTAGTAGCCTGTCATCATTTTTTTTCAGATAGTACGGTTCTTGCTGTTGTCATAGCACTTCGTTTTAAAGTTACCAATTTTTGTAACTATTCAGCTAACCAGCTTGCTGAAATGCATCAATATACGGTGCTTCTCTACTTACGCTGAATAGTCACTAATTTTTTTAAAGTTTAAGGAGTGTAAAAGACAATGAATTATGCCAACTATGCCTGCCTGCATGCCCGTAACCTGCCGGAAAAAATCTGTTTAATTGAGCGTACTCCGGCGACCGGTGAACGGCGTACCTTAACCTGGAAAGAGTTTAACCAATCGATTAATCGGGTTGCCAATTATCTGAAAAACGAATTATCTATTGAGTCGGGTGACTACGTCATGCACCTGCAGAATAACAGCCTGGAGTGGCTCGTCAGTTACTATGCCATTATCAAACTCGGAGCTGTTGTCGTACCGCTCAATTTTCGTTTTGTCGGCAATGATATTAAATTTGCGGCCGAGGTTTCCAAGCCTAAGGCTTTTATCTTGGGTTCCGAGTTTCTGGCGGTTGTGGAACCGGTTCGGGAAGCGTTGGCGACGGTCAATAGTTTTATCTGTGTCGGTGATAATATTGGCGAAGGGATGATCGATTTCTGTGAGCTGGCGGACTACGACGATACCTCCGAAGCTCTGGTCGAGGTCGAGGCCGAGGCCGCTTTGGCGATGATGTTCACCTCCGGGACTACGGGAAAGCCGAAACCGGTGCTTCACACCCACTTCTCTCTCAATAGTACGGCTATCGGTAACGGTATGAGCTATTTTGTCGAAAAGAACGACAATTATCTCTTCTTTTTACCCCTCTACCATAGTGGCACGATGTTTCTCTGGGCGCCTTTTTATGCCTCTGGAGCCACCGGTACAATTCTGCGGGATCTTAAGGATCCCAAATGGATTATCGAAGCTTTATCTGAAGAGAAAATTACTGATGTTCTCTTTGTCGTGCCGATTGCGATCGCTATTCTTAATGCTATTGATAAAGGTGATATCAAGCTCGAAGATTATGATCTTTCGGCCTGGAGATATATGGAGATCGGGGCTCAACCGGTACCTTTTGACGTGATGAAACGTCTTGTCGAAGTATTGCCTTGCGGAGTTTCTAATATCTACGGTATCACCGAAGGCGGCGGCGGTGGAACTTTTAACCTCTATCCCGATGAAGTTCTGCAACGGCCCGGCTCGATTGGTAAACCGACTTTCGGGGTTGATGCCAGGCTTGTCGATTTTGCCGGTAATGAGGTTGCACCGGAGGCGGTTGGCGAGTTGATTTTTAAGACTCCGCGGATGATGAAGGGCTATTTTGGTAATCCCGAGCTCACGGCGGATTCGTTAAAG
>JAYEMC010000421.1:0-1785 GCA_034717935.1 Pseudomonadota bacterium
TTATCATGACCAATTGACAAAGAGTACACTGGATTAACCCGTGTCCCCTTTGAATCCATTTATCCCATCTACCCTTTCGAGGTTTTCTCCTTTACAAGAATAATACTTTAAGATATTTACTTTTGCAGATCCGTAACTATTTAGCGCAAGTAGAGAAATGCCGTATATTGATGCATTTCAGCAAATTTTGGGAACATAACCCGATCCCCCCGAAAAACTATGTACCAAACATTTATCTTCTATATTATTGTTATTCTCATCTATACGGCCCGGCCTGAACGGTCGCAAGAACTCTTGCAGGTAAACCACTGCCTGCCCTTGATTTTAGCCCTGACTATAATCTTCTTCTGGCTCGTCCGCAAACGCTGCCAACGTTTAAGCCAAAAAGGCAGGCACGTAAGCGACGATCAATTACCGATCATCTACGACCGCCTGCAAATGCAGCTTCAAATTGGCGCTTTAATAGTTTTTTCCGGAATGGTTTACGGAGCCGATCTGGGCGCCATGATTGAGCTTCTACCCTTGGTCAAAAGAAGTGAGGGGCTCAATAACCTTTTGGGATTAGGTGTTTTTTTCCTTCTCCAGATTATCATCTGGCAGGAGAGTCACCGCTATTTCGCCGAACGTATTCTCTTAATCAGACCATGCAGAGACTACATCAAGGCCCGATTGCGTTTTGCTTTAGGCCTGGTGGTTCCCTGGTTAAGCATTCTTTTCATAATCGACATTTTCAGCATCTTCCTGCCGCAAGCCATGCAGCAGGCACTTTCGCACCCATTAGGTGAAATTGTTCTTTTTGTCCTTTTTCTCTTAATTCTGACAACCGCCGCCCCGCCCCTGCTGATTCATCTCTGGCAATGTAAAAAATTACCGGAATCACCTTTGCGCCAAGCCATTGTTGAACTCTGCCGGCAACAGCGAGTCGGCTACCGGGATATTATGCTCTGGCCCCCTTTCGAAGGCCGGATGGCCACCGCCGCCGTGGTTGGAGCCTTCCCTTTCAGCCGCTATCTTCTGATCACCCCGGATCTGATGCGCCTGCTCAACAGCAACGAGATCATTGCAGTCATGAGCCATGAGCTGGGCCATGTCCGCTATCGCCATCTCCTCTTTTTCCTGGTTTTTTTTCTGACTTTCTTCTTTTTCAATTATCTCTACTTCGACTTAGGCATCGCCTGGCTTGCGACCACGGCCCCGATTAACGCCCTGATTAACAGCGAGATTGGCGGTCAGGAGATCTTTTTCTCTCTCCTGGAGATGCTCCCGCTACTGCTTCTCTACCTGATTTTCTTTCGTTATGTCTTCGGCTTTTTCCTGCGTAATTTTGAACGCCAAGCCGACCTCGCCAGCCTTGACCTTCCCGGCCTCGGCCCCTTTCTCGTTTCAGCATTTGAAAAGTTGGGCTATCTCTTAGGTCAAGCCGGTGAAAAACCCAACTGGCACCATTTTAATATCCCTCAGCGCATCAGCTTTCTCAAAGCCGCACTGGTCAACCCGCAAATTGCCAAAAATCACCATCAGCGCCTTAAAAAGTGTCTGCTCATCTATCTTGTAGTTTTTCTTCTCATTCTCCTACCCGGCATCTATTGGCAACAAACCGGAACAGCCCAGCAACTCAACTACCGTTATTTGAGCCAACGTCTCGAACACTTGGTCCAGGAAAAACCGCTGGAAGCTGAACTCTGGTTTGCTTTAAGCTCTCTCTACATCGAAATCGGCCAAGAAAAAAAGGCCTTGGCCGCCCTCTACCAAACCCGCGAACTAAATCCTAAGGACCCGGAAACC
>JAYEMC010000422.1:0-1777 GCA_034717935.1 Pseudomonadota bacterium
GCCGCCGCAAGAGATTGTTTTGCAGGGAACCGGAGTTGAGCTTGATGTCTCGCCGGAGTCTTTGAACTTCCCGAGTAGTGAAGTTGGCGACAGCACGGTTATGAATGTAACTATAACCAATAATTCCGCCGCGGAGCTTGAGGTAAAGGGCGCAGTTGTAAAAGATGCATCTTTTGCTGTTAATGGAATCGATAAAGGCGATATCATCCCAAGTGGTGGTTCCTTAACCTTCCAGGTAACCTCTAAGCCGACCGAAGCGGGTACTTTTGCGAGTGAACTGATTCTTTACGTTGGTTCGGAAGAGTATACGGTTTTGCTTAACGGCATCGCTGACGCTGATTTTTCCGTAGTCGATCTGGATACAAATACTGCAGATATCGATTATAAGATCAGTCTCAGCGCATCTACGACAAAAAGCGGTCAACTCTTTGTGATCTTTTCTCACGATCCTCTATCTGCTGGTAAGATTTACGCCTTGACCAGCAACGGCACTTTGAAGCTCTTTCCTTACGAAGCCTCATTTGGTTGGCAAAATCTCTGGTATAAAAATGGTGCGGCACCGGGGATGGAACTAGATTTGGGCCAGGTCGATTTTAGGCCGCTAGGTTGTACACAGTGTCAAGGGGAGCAGGTTGATGACGGCAGTGGTGACTGGTTTTTTGGTGGAATTATTATTACGCCCCCAAACGATACAGCTTTTAATAATGCGTCCGATTTTAAGTACATGCCGGGCACCCTCTACATGGCGACTTATGTCAAAAACGCGGCGACCAGCGGTGTCTTTGATTTTAATCAGGGTCTTTTAGAAATGCAGACCTTAAATATTAATTCACTCAATGGCACATGGAAAGTGATTTCACGTTACTATGATGAAAATAAAATCCATCCGACATCACTGGTTGTCACCGAGCCCGGCAATGGCACAATCAGTGCGTCTTGGCCTGGATATAATGTTGGAATGTCATACGGCAGTAACGAGTCAGCATATGTTATGAACTTTAATATTGGGGTATACGACTATATCTACAAAATAACATCCCTGACTGATGACACGTTCAAGGCTGATTATACCTGTTCAGTCTATGGAGAAACCATCGATAGCCAGCCGGTTTGCGGGGTTCGCAAAGGCTCGGCTAAAGATATGGATGGTTGGATTTGTCCGGAGCTGGAGATAGATAATGTCATTGCAAGTTATTCCGGAAGTGGTAGTGTCAACCTTGATCCCTTTGATGCTACAGAGTCATGGATACTGTATTGGTATGCAAACGATTCTTTCAAAATTGTTCTCAACGAATATACTCCTAACGATGGCTTCGCAGAGAAAACAATAGTGGTTGAACAGCCTGCAGGCGTAAATGGTCAGGGAGTATCGGCTCCGGCCGAGCCTGGAACGTATTATATGGAAGTTATTGCAGACGGTAGCTGGGAAATTTATATTGTAAAGAGAAATTAGGGAGCAATACGGACAGGGTAGCGGCCGAAAAGGCCTTAATCTAGAGGGTGAAAGTCCCATCGCATCAATTGCTCGATTCAGATCAGATGCGTAGTGATGCCACGGTTTATGTAGGGTAACCGCCGCATGTTCATCGCGTGGTGTAAACGGCCCGGCTGCCCTGCGGCTGGAGTTTGGATTGGGTACGATTTAAGCTCCCATTTTCATTTGAAGATGGGAGCTGTATTTTTTTTGGTCGTAAATATTCGACATTAGTTTCAAGCTGGTGGGATTGGGGGGGTCATTGCTGGTGCAAGGTACTTCAGCACCCACGCTTTAACCTCG
>JAYEMC010000423.1:0-1772 GCA_034717935.1 Pseudomonadota bacterium
CTATATCCAATCAAATCCGGGACAAAAAACAGACGTTATCAAAAAAACTTTAAATATTCCGCAGCGAACTCTTGAACGATATCTCAAAAAACTCCGCGATACAAAAAAAATTGAATTTAGGGGATCACAAAAAACCGGCGGCTATTACACTCTCAATGAAAACTAAAATCAGGCTGAAATCTTTTATTTATGTTTGGCCCTGTTTATGTTTTCCTAAACTCCAGACCAGATGCTAATATTATGGAAAATCAAAAAACAGTGCGCTGGAAACAACGCTTTATCAACTTCGAAAGAGCTTTCAAATTATTAGAACGAACACTATCTATACAAACACCCTCAGAAGCGGAAAAAGGCGGCATCATACAGTTTTACGAGGTGAGCTTTGAACTTTCGTGGAAAATAATGAAGGATTATATAGAAAGTGAAGGATTTATAATCAAGAGCCCCCGACAAACCATAAAACAGGCCTTTCAAATGGAAATCATAGAAAATGGTGAATTATGGTTATCTGCTCTGGAGGATAGAAATTTAACTTCACATATTTACGATGAGACTACAACAAATAACATTATCTTTAAAATAAGACAGGATTATTTTAATATCATGTCGGATTTATACTCTTTTTTCAGAACAAAAAATGAACAATAATTTTGGTATATACGAAAAAAGTTATTCTCTGATTCTGAAATGTTTTGCTGAATTTCATGAAATTGAAAAAGCTGTTATTTTTGGCTCAAGGGCAATGGGTAATCACAAAAAAGGCTCAGATATTGACATTGCTATTTCCGGTAAAAACATTAGTTACAATACAACATCTCGTTTACGTGGAAAACTTAACGAAGATCTGCCAATTCCTTATTTTATTGATGTGGTCAACTATAACACAATCACTCTCCAAGAACTCAAAAACCACATCATAAATAATGGTAAAATAATCTATGAAAAAAGACTATGATTATCCTGCTGTGTTCAGCAATTGTTATGCCTGTATTTTTTCGATTTCTTCCACTGGTAAAATCTGTTTGCCATGTCTAACGGTGAGAATAAGTTCAGCTGTTTCACAACTTTCCCGCTCTTTTTGACAGACTCCCGGATACCTGCTATTTGAAAGGGGTAAAGTGCCTTTGGCGCGAAACCCATTCTCCTTTTTCAGCTTCTAAATTCTAACTTCTAACTTCAAAATTGGAAACGTCGTGAGTGAAAAAACCCGAAAGTCGAGAAAGCTTCCCATCGGAATTCAGACATTCAGCAAGATTCGGGAAGAGAGCTACCTCTATGTCGACAAGACCGGCCTGATCGGTGATCTGATTGAAAACGGAAGCTATTATTTTCTTTCTCGTCCGCGTCGTTTCGGCAAAAGCCTGCTGGTTTCAACCTTGCAGGCTCTGTTTGAAGGGCGTGAAGAGCTTTTCAAGGGATTGGCGATTCATAATCAATGGGACTGGCAGACCTGCTATCCGGTGATTAAGATTAGCTTTGGCGGGGTTGCGAGAAATCGGGAGGAGATGAAAAAACAGGTAAGTGGCATTCTTTATTCAAATCAGGATCGGCTCGGGATATCCTGTCGCTACCCCGAAGAAAGCGGCGTTTGTTTAAAGGAGCTGATCGAGCACTCATTTAAAAAATACGGGCAAAAGGTCGTTATTTTAGTCGATGAGTACGACAAGCTTATTGTCGATAACCTCGACCAGCCTGAAATCGCCAAGGAGGGTCGCGAGATCCTGAGAGACCTCTATACGACGATCAAGGACAGTGATGAATATATCAAGTTC
>JAYEMC010000424.1:0-9220 GCA_034717935.1 Pseudomonadota bacterium
ACGATGTCAAGTTAATATCGGGGCAAAACATCTAAAAAATTAAACAACTTAAGTCAACCTTAAAAGTCCTCTTAAGCAACCCATCTTAAACAATCATGGCTACAATCTGCCCGACCAGCTTATCAATTCCGACAGCTATCTCTCGCAAACCCGGCCCCAACATATAGGCCGGAGTGGTCACCAAACGATTGCGCTGATCAACGACGATATCGTCGACCGGACAATCGTGATGTTGAGCCCCGAAGGATTCAAGCAGTTTTGCCGTCGCCAAGTCATTGCCGATCGTCACTTCAGGTTTAACTGCACCTAAAGCCCGAGCCAGAACTACCGGCGCAATGCAGATTGCACCTATCGGTTTCCCGGCTTTATGCATCTCCTGCAGGAGCCGCAAAACCTCAGAATGAACCTCGGTTTGCTCTCCGGCTAAAGCAAAATCGGATAAATTTTTCGCCGCCCCGAAGCCGCCCGGTAAAATCACGGCATCGATATCAGAAGCTGAGATGTCGGCCAAAGCACTAATTTCACCCCGGGCAATTCGGGCTGATTCGACCAACACATTTCGGGTCTCGCCAACCGCCTCACCGGAAAGGTGATTTACAACATCGCGCTGCTCGATATTCGGAGCCAGACATAGCCGCTCAACCCCAAGACGATCCAGGGCCAACATAGTCAAAACCGCCTCGTGAATCTCAGAGCCGTCATTAACCCCACACCCCGCCAACAAAACTCCTATTTTAGCCATCATCACACTCCTATAAACTATTATCGAAGGGAAAACTGATTTTTCAATAAAAATAGCAGGAACCAAACAAGTTACATCTATTTGTGTTAATTTGTGTCCATTTGTGGTTCCGCTTTTTTAACCACTGATGCGCACAAATCAACACAAATTTTGCTCATTTTGTGTAAAAATTAATTGGTAAGAATTTACTCCAGTTTTTCTGCCAGATAGAGGGTCGCAATCCCGAAAGTTAAGCTATGATAACGACACTGCCGAAATCCGGCATCTTTAAGCCAGCCGGAAAATTCGTCACAGGAAGGAAATTTCGCGACTGAGTCGGGCAGATAACGATAAGCGCTGCGCCGGGCAAAAAGCCCGCCGACAAGCGGCAAAACCTTAAAAAAATAGAAGCTGTAGAGGGCTCGCAACCAAGCTACCTGAGGTTGGGAAAATTCGAGTACGGCAAGACGGCTATGAGGCCGCAAAACTCGATAAAATTCAGCTAAGGCATTTTTCTTGTCAACCACATTGCGAATCCCGAAGGCAATCGTCAAAAGATCAAAATCTTCATCTGGAAAAGGCAGCTCTTCGGCTGACGCCGCAACCAGCTCAATATTGGCTTGAGCCCGATCAATCTTAATTTTGGCCAGATCAAGCATCGCCTGACTGAAATCGAGCCCGACAATTCGTGCCCGGGGCGCTTTTTGGCGCAAACCCAGACTGACATCACCGGTGCCACAGGCCACATCAAGAATCGAGTTGGTCTCTTTCCGTAAAGCCATGCGTGAGAGCGTCCGCCGCCAGCCCCGATCAATACCAAGACTTAAAAGACGATTAAGAAAGTCATAACGCGGGGCAATCGCTGAAAACATTTCGTGAATTGCCTGGGTTCGACTTTCATGATCAACACGTTTACTTAAATTATCATTTTTCAAAATTATTCTTTCTCATCCTCGGTTTCCGAGTTAACGATATCATCAACCACTTCTGAGGTTTCTGAAGTATCTGAAGTTTCCGAAAGTTTAGTCTCTCCCCCTTCGGAGGTATCTACGGCATCAATTTCGCCAAGCTCCATACGCTCTTGAAAGCTGCGTTCGACTTCCACCCCTTCCGGCAGCAGGGCCACTGAAACCAGCCGCTCTTTCTCCTGATCGATACGAAAAACCCGAACCCCCATGGTGTTGCGACCAACCACCGAGACATCGGCAACCCGGTTACGGGTAATCTTGCCGGCGTCGGTAATCATCATGATCTGATCAACGTCACTGGCTTTGAGCAGGGCGACGACACGGCCATTTCTTTCGTTCACCTTAATCGTAATCACACCTTTGCCGCCGCGTGAACGCATGGGATAGTCTGCAATCGGGCTGCGCTTGCCGAAACCGTTTTCGGTAATCGTCAAAACCGTCGCCTCCTCACCGGAGAAGATCTCTAAGCCGACCAGCTGATCATTTTCCGCCATCCGGCAGCCGATCACACCTTGCGAAAGTCGACCGGTCGGCCGCATGTTAGCAACCGGAAAATGGATCGCCTGCCCCTGACTCGTACCGAGCAAGATCGAATCACTCTCACGAGCAATTTTAGCGGCAATCATCTCATCGCCTTCCCGCAACGTAATACAGCGAATCCCGCTGCGCCGAATTTTTTCCAAAGAAGCAAGATCAAGTTTTTTGATAAGCCCGGAACGGGTCGTCATAATGACGAAGTTGTCTTCACCGAACTCGCTTAATGCCAAGACCGCTGAGACCTCTTCACCCTCGCCGAGCTGTAAGAGATTGACCAGTGCCTTGCCCCGCGAGGTCGTACCCCCTTCAGGAGCTTGATAAACCTTAAGCCGGAAAGCCCGGCCCTGATTCGTAAAAAAGGTCAAATAATCGTGGGTCGAGGCGACAAACATGCGCTGGACAAAATCACCCTCCCGAGTCTCCATCCCCAGACGGCCGCCGGCCCCGCGATTATAGCTGCGATAAGTACTAAGCGCGGTTCTTTTTATGTAACCCTGACGCGAGATGGTGACCACCATCTCTTCCACTTCAATCAGATCCTCAAGCTGCAATTCACTGCCGTCATCAACAATTTCACAACGGCGTTCGTCACCATAAGTTTCACGAATCTCTTCAAGTTCCTTAACGATAATATCCAAAACCAGCTTCTCGCTGGCAAGAATCTCTTCGAGTTTGGCGATCAGAGCGACAACTTCAGCATGTTCCTGAATAATCTTGTCTCTCTCCATCCCGGTCAAACGTTGCAGACGAAGATCAAGAATTGCCTGCGCCTGCCGTTCGGAAAACTTAAAACGAGCTTTAAGCTCCTCCCGGGCAACCAAGGGTGACGCCGCAGCCCGAATGATCTCGATAACTTCGTCAAGATGATCAAGCGCAATCTTAAAACCCGCCAGCAGATGAAGACGCTCCCGAGACCGGGCCAATTCAAACGCCGTCCGGCGGCGCACAACATCTTTACGATGTTCAACGAAATGAACCAGCATCTCCTTAAGATTCAAGACCAACGGCTGCCGGTCAACAATCGCGAGCAACGTAATCCCGAAAGAGGTCTGCATATTGGTCTGTTTAAAGAGTTGATTAAGGACAATCTCCCCTTGAGCATCGCGCTTTAATTCAATAACGATCCGCATACCCTGACGATCAGACTCATCCCGCAGATCTGAAATCCCGATCAATTTTTTATGACGCACAAGCTCGGCCATCTTCTCAAGCATCTTGGCCTTGTTGACCTGATAAGGAATTTCGGTCACAATAATTCGTTCGCGTCCGCTCTTCTTATCGGTCTCTACCTCGGCCCGAGCTCGCAACCGGACAATCCCGCGCCCGGTCATATAGGCGGAAGCGATCCCCTCCCGCCCATAAATAAACCCCCCGGTCGGAAAATCGGGCCCCGGAATATGGGCCATCAGATCAACCACCGAAATTTCCGGATCATCAATATAGGCGACCAAAGCGTTGATCACCTCGGAAAGGTTATGAGGCGGGATATTGGTCGCCATCCCGACCGCAATTCCGGTCGAGCCGTTAACCAGAAGATTCGGGAAGCGGGACGGAAGAACTAATGGTTCCTTTAGAGATTCGTCATAGTTGGCACCAAAATCGACGGTATCCTTATTGATATCCGCCAGCATCTCTCCGGCCAGTCGTTCCATTCTGATTTCGGTATAACGCATCGCCGCCGGGGCATCACCATCAACCGAACCAAAGTTTCCCTGCCCGTCAACCAGCGGATAACGCAAAGAGAAATCCTGAGCCATCCGAACAATCGTATCGTAAACCGCACTGTCTCCATGCGGGTGGTATTTACCGATAACATCACCGACCACGCGAGCCGATTTTTTGTAAGCTTTATTCCAGGCATTACCGAGATCGTGCATAGCAAAGAGCACGCGACGATGAACCGGTTTCAAACCATCCCTGACATCGGGCAGGGCCCGGCCAATAATAACACTCATGGCATAAGCGAGGTATGAGGTTTTCATCTCATCCTCAATATTAACCGGCAACAGAACCTCAGTTGGTTCCATAAATATCTCCCTTATTACTTAATTACTTATGATGGTTCCGTAAAAAGGTCTGAGCTTAATTTTTTATCACAATATATTGTGTTGTAATTCAATTTCTATCGCTACATATTGTGTCTGAAAATCTTATCCAGGACTTTTTACGAGTCCATCACTTATTTAAGCCCTAACACATCCTGCATATCATAAAGACCAGGTTCGCAACCCGCAAGCCACATCGCCGCACGTACGGCTCCGGCAGCAAAATTATCACGAGAATGGGCCCGATGGACAATTTCCAAACGCTCACCCATCCCCCCAAACATGACCAAATGTTCGCCCACAATATCCCCGGCCCGTAAGGTCTGCATACCAATTTCTCGCTGGGTTCGTTCACCGGTAAATCCCTGCCGGGTAAAAACCGCATCAGTCTGATAATCACGGCCCAGAGCCTCGGCTACGATCTCCCCCAAATGTACAGCCGTACCGCTGGGAGCATCCTTTTTCAAACGATGATGGGCTTCGAGAATTTCAACATCAAAATCATCCCCTAAAATAGCTGCGACCTCAGCCACAACCTTAAAGAGAACATTGACACCAACACTCATGTTGGGCGCAAAAACCAGCGGAATCTTACGGGCCGCCTCGGTCAACAAACCACGCTCCTCGACACTCATACCGGTAGTCCCGATAACCATAGCGACCTGTTCGGCGATCGCCCACTCCAAATTGGCAATGGTCGCCAGAGGGGAGGTAAAATCTATCATCACCTCAGCCCCACTTCCGGCAAGTTCATTGAGACTGCCGACCAACGGCACTTCCAGACGACCGATACCGGCTACCTCTCCAGCGTCTTTTCCCAGCAGAGGATGCTCTGAGAACTCCAGCGCACCCACCACTTTAGCCCCATCCTGAGCATTAACCAGATCAACAAGCCGTTTACCCATACGTCCGGCGGCACCGGCAACAACAACAGAGCGCATCAAGATTCTCCCTTAAAATTCAGTAACTATTCGGCGTAAGTAGAAAAGTATCGTATATTAATGAATTTCAGCGAATCCTGGGGACATAACCCGATTCTCCGAAGGAAATCGGGATTGTGTACCCTGAATTTGCGGGTTAGCTGAATAGTTAAAAATTCAAACATTACAACGTTGTGAAAAAAAGGTACATAGTATAAAAAAAAAGGGTCAAAAAGTCAACCAATAGTTACTAATTCACTGCCCTTCGAATTAAATATGCCACCGATAAAGCCGAGCCAGATACTTCGGTGGCAATCTGAAGAAATAACCAAACATGACCAACTGGTTGACAAACGTAGTAAACCCGACTCCAAGTCGCTGCCAACGCCGAGCCGAGGTCTCGATTCGGGTCGGCAGAACGACCAGGCGCCCCTCTTTTTTTAATCTCCGGAGAAGATCAACATCCTCAAGCAGCGGTTCTTCCCAGAAACTACCGACCCGCTCAAACAATACACGGCTCATAAAAAAACCCTGATCACCATAAGGTCGGCCGAACCTGCGGCTGCGCCAGGAAATCAATTTTTCGAGAAAACGAAAAACCGGTCTCTGATCCGCAATAGCCAAGGAAAAAGCTCCGACCGCGACGCCGGGCCGGGACAAAGAGCGGCAAATCAAGGCCGGATAATCCGGCGGCACGATGGTATCGGCATGAAGAAAGAGCAGATATCTGCCGGAGGCTGCCCGAGCTCCGACATTCATCTGGCGACCACGACCGGGGCGGCAAGAGAGCAACCGACAACCCGCATTTTTTGCCACGGCCACGGAATCATCACAACTGCCACCATCAACTGTGAGCACCTCAACCACCCCGGGAAACTGCCAAAGATTAAGAGCCTCAAGGGTGCGCGGCAGATTTTCAGCCTCATTCAGCACCGGTATCACGATACTGAGCAAAACGTCGGCCTCTTGCCGCCAGGAAACCAGATCTTCAGGCCGATCGATATCGGCCAGCGGTGGCAGTTGTTCAATGCGCCAATTGAGCCTGTGGGCGGCCTTCAGTGTTGCCGACAAAACATTTTCACTGCCCCAAGGTACATCCTCGAAAAGAGAGGGCACGACCCTTCTCATACCAATCAGATAATAGCCGCCATCAAGAGCTGGGCCCAAAACCAGATCAGTTCCGGATTTAAGCACAGCGGCCGACTCTTCCAAGTAGTCCACCGGCAACGCCGGACAATCACTGCCAATCACAATAACCGAGAGCGCTCCACGAGAAAAAACTTCCTCGACAGCCCGCAACATACGCTGCCCCAGGTCACCTTCACCCTGATCTCGATATTTAAGATCAAAACCGAGCCACAACCCCATACTGCGAAAACCGGCCCCGGTAAAACAAATCTCCAGCCGCCTTTCCGGCGAGGTTGCAAATTGCCGAGCTTTAATCACGGCCTGCTCGGTCATCTGCTGCTGGACAAGAGCGGCACCGCACGCACCCAAGGCCGGAATCAGACGGGTTTTCGTCTGACCGGCTTGCGGATAACGGGTAAAAAGGAGTAAGGTTACATCAGGCATGGTGGTTTAGTTTGAAACTTTGTCATCCCTTAAAAAACTCCTCAAAATTTTACATTCAAAACTTGACCTTGTCGAACAATTTCTATAATCTCTCCACGAACTAACACAGCTCCACCGCAAACACCAGCCAAGAGATTAACAAATAACCGGAATTAAGGACAACATTGATGGATTCATCTCTATACTTACAAGAAACTTCATTCATAGATATCAGCAACCCCACCCTGCGCGACCACACCTTTAAACTTGTGGAAGGCGTCAGCAACCCCCGCGAACAGATCAAAACCATATTCTTTTTCGTCAGAGACCAGATCAAGTACAACCCCTACACCTCCTTCTTCCACCCTGAAGATTATCGTGCCAGTGAAATTCTGCGCCGAGGCGAAGGTTTTTGCATTCCCAAAGCCGCTCTCTTTGCGGCTATGATGCGGATTCTTGAAATCCCTACTAAACTCTATTTTGCTGATATCAAAAACTACAAAGCCCCGAAAAAACTTACCGACATGATGGGCGAGATTTTCATCTTTCACTGCTATTGCGGAGTTTGGCTCGATAATCAATGGCTTAAACTGGCCCCCACATTTAATCATGAGATGTTTACAAAAATCAGGGTTACGGCTAACGATTTCGACGGTTTTCATGATGCCATTCTGCCAACCGTCGATCTTGACGGAGAGAATTTTATCGAATACGTTAAATACCGGGGTGAGGCTTACGATATTCCGTTTACAGAGATCATGATGACATTAAACCATTGTTACGACAACAGTGTAATTGAAAAATGGGCTCAAATATCCTCAACAAACCAGGGAGAGGCTTCATAAATTTGTAATTCCTGAAGATTTCCGCTATATTGAGGTTTATGGAAATACGAAAAATCCTTAAACTATCATTTCTAAAAAGCCCTTTCTCGTCTCTGAGGGCCGCCACGCTACTGCTTCTGGTGCTGCTCACAGTATTGGGCATCGGCGATTATTTCAATATAAGCCATCTCCTCCAACCCCTCACTTTAAAGCCCGGAACCCTCACTGTTTTAACCCGCAACATTCCGACAGCTTACTATCACGGCCCGGATGGAGAGATGGGTTTTGAGTACGATATGGCCCGAGCCTTTGCAGATGATCTTGGACTTGAGCTTGAGATAAAGGTTGTCGACTCAATCAGTGAAATGCTGGCAGCCATGGCCGAGAATCAGGCCGACATCGCCGCCGGCGGCCTGACCCGAACCCCGGAAAGAGAGAGACGTTTTATTTTCGGACCTGACTATTTATCGGTTCAGCAAGAATTAGTTTACCGGAAAAAAGGCTCACACCCTAAGGACATTGAAGATCTGAAAAATTTTGAACTGGTCGTCCTGGCTCGCAGCAGCTACGAAGAACGTCTGCGTGAACTGCGCCGACAGTGGCCGGAACTTAAATGGCAAACAACTGATAAGTACAGCACTGATCAACTGCTCGAAAAAGTCTGGCTTAAAGAACTCTCCTGCACGATCGCCGACTCCAACATTATTGCAGCCAATCTCCGCCACTACCCCGAATTGAAAATCGCATTTCCGATCAGCAAAAAACAGTCTCTGGCCTGGCTCCTCAATTCGAACCACCGTAAACTACAAAAACAACTGCAAACATGGTTTAAAAAATTCAAAAGAAAGGGTCATTTTATGGCTCTCAAGGAACGTTACTACAGACATGTCGAGATCTTTGACTATGTTGATATCAAGATCTTTTCACGCCGGATCAAAACCTTGCTTCCCACCTACCAGCCCCTCTTTGAAAAGTACGGAAAAGAGTTCGGCATTCCCTGGACTTTACTGGCGGCTAAGGCCTACCAGGAATCACACTGGAACCCCCTGGCAAAAAGCCCAACCGGTGTCCGCGGCATCATGATGCTGACTCAGACAACCGCCGATCACCTAGGTGTTAAAGACCGCCTGGATGTGGACGAGAGTATCCGGGGAGGAGCCCACTATTTTCGCCAGCTGCTTGACCGGGTACCCGACTCCTTTCCGGAAAACGACCGCCGGAATGTAGCCATGGCAGCCTACAATGTCGGCATGGGACATATTTATGATGCCCGCCAACTCGCCCGGCTATTGGACAAAAACCCCGACCGCTGGTCAACCTTAAAAGAAACCCTGCCCCTTTTAAGTCAAAAAAAATACTATAAAAAATTAAAACACGGCTACGCCCGCGGCCAGGAACCGGTGCGCTATGTCGAAAGAATCAATAATTACCATAATATTCTGGAGAAAAAACTGGGACTATTAAAAGAAGATCACTATCTAAATGGCTCTTTAAGGATCAGCCATACGGGGGAACTATGATGGCGTTGTAAAAAGCGTTTTCAGACCGCTATGCGGCCACATATGTGTAAATAACAAATGGACTTTATCGCACATTATACCTATTTTAGGCGCAATGCAAAACTCTTGTAATATCAAGTGGTTGCAAGTAGTTA
>JAYEMC010000425.1:0-1750 GCA_034717935.1 Pseudomonadota bacterium
AGTTTCCAAACTGTTAATCTCAACTGTAGACTCTGCAGAGAGAGCCGATTGGGCCAGAGATTTGGCCGATGCGACCAGATCAGTAACCGCTTCGATACCATTATTACCAGCCTTAACCAACTGAATCGCTTCACCCATCTCGTCTTTACGACCAGCCAAGTCACCAGCCCGTTGGCGATGGCCTTGCGCGGCGAAGTAGTTAATCGGATCATCAAGAGCGGTTTCAACCTTATAACCGGAGCTCAAACGACCGGCGGTGCGATCCATCAAGTTTGCCGTATTCTGCATGCTGTAAAGATTCTGCCGCATTCCCGCGGTCAATGAGATATCTGCCATTTTGTTTCTCCTTTTCTAGGTTTTTTCCCCGACAATTCTTGCCGAGGTCAAGTTGTTAGTTTGTAAAATTGATTGTTGACTTTCTGCTTTTGCCGCTTTACCAAAATCTCTTTCTCTTTGTCACCCTCCTTTTTTTTAATTAATTATGATTCGTTACCAAAGAACTGCTCACTACCAGTTTACTAATCAGTTGTGTTTCATTAACTCTCTTTTCGACGAGTAAAATAAAAACTTTAGCAAAAAATTGATGGCGTCGTAAAAAAGTTCCGATATCCGGCGTCGCTGCGATTTTTCAGGCACTCGACATACTACTTGTATAGTCTCGCACCTTAAAAAACACGACTCCTTGTCTATCGAATTTTTTACTTAGCCATCCCGTGACTTCTTGATGGCGTCGTAAAAAAATATTGCTTCAACGTAAATAGTCAAGGATCGAGGTTGTCATAATTCGACTGGATGAAGCCAGGGTTGCCTCGTAATTGTTCTGGGCCGCGTAGTATTTCATAATGGCCTCTTCCATATTGACGGTTTCCAAACTATCTATAGCATTTTTCAAATTTTGCGAGCGAACATCAAGACTTTCCTGACTGGCTTCGAGATGGTTGCGCCGGGCCGCGATTGAGGCCCTTTCTGCGGTAAAATGTGTGAGATACTCTTCCAACTGAGAAACCTGTTGGTCAAGCACGCTTTCACTTTCATGCCGATCCAGCCCCTCATTAACCGAGAGCCCCAAAGTTCCAGACAAGACATCGGGGCTATTTTCCACCAGCTCAAAACCATCGTCGGAAACCAGGGTCAGAGCTCCATTATTGCTCGCATAAACTGTACTATGACCGCCAATCGGCACGACAGCATTATTGGTATCAACTTCCTGAGGCGGCCCGACTTCCATGCCTCCGGGGTGATAATCGGTAATCCCAACGGCTGTTCCCAACCCAGTTTGTGTATGCGCAACATTTGCCAACTCAATCGTAATTGCCTGACCATCAGCTTCGGTACTGGTCAATACCAGGTTGTAATTATAAGGTGTTGCACTCTCCGATTCAGGCTCGTAAGTTGCCCAAATCCCGGTCTCATCACTCTCACGATTGATCGCCGAGGCCAGGGCTCTGATATTGCTTAATGCAGCATTTGCAGAGGCATCACTGGTCCCTGCCTGGACTTCTATAAACTCTACAGCGCCAATTTCGACACCATTAATTTCCAAATCACCGGCATTCATTGTCGTACTTACGCCAGAAAAATCAGGCAACGCCGTCCCTGAAACTTCCGTCCGCAACTTAGCCGTCACACCTGAAGTTGACGCGACATCATTAATATTCCAAGCATTTCTGGCAATTGATTCAGGCCCAGTAGCACCAGCTGGGTGGTTCGATGCAATCGCTTGGGTTGTACCATCAGAATAAACAAATTC
>JAYEMC010000426.1:0-1748 GCA_034717935.1 Pseudomonadota bacterium
ATAAGGACGATGCGAAGTCATAGCATCAAAAGCATCGGCAATACCGATAATACGAGCCATCAAAGGAATCTCTAAACCTATTAAACCATCCGGATAACCGTTCCCGTCCCAATGTTCATGATGATGATAAACAACCTCTACCACTGCCGCCAGTGAACTAACCGGCCCCAGGATGTTACGCCCTTTACCGGGATGTTTTCGGATCTCGTCAAACTCACCCTCAGACAACTCCCCGGGAAAATCAAGAATCGCATCAGAGATCCCGATTTTACCAATATCATGCAAAACCGCCGCCTGTTGCAAAATCGCAAAATTCTCCTTAGAGAAACCCTCCAACTGCCGGGCGATCAAAACGGCATAATGAGAGACCTGACGCGAATGTCCATGAGTGTAGGGGTCCTTAACCTCAAGAGCTTGAATAAAACTTTCTACGGTCTCAATATACTGTCTCTGGAGATTCTCATTAAGAAACCTATTTTCAATACAGGCCGCAGCCTTTGAAATCAACATATATAAGTAACGACGCAACCTGTCGGGGAAAATCACCTCAGGCGTAAATGAGACCAAAACCATGACCCCAACCGGACGGTTAAGAGACTTTAAAGAGAAGACCATCATTGAACTAAAGTGAATCGGCTTGGCTGATTTTCTGAAAAACAGGGCCAACGAAGGATCATTATCTTTAAAAATTTTACTACCATTACCAAAAAAACAATCTTCTACCTCATTATACAACAACTTCTTAGGCAAAGAGTTGATAAGATATCTTTCGGAAGCCGTCATTTTTTGAAAGAGCTGACGCCGACTAAGTCTGAAATCACCCTTTTCGCCGTTGCTTGCATCATCCAGATAGAGAGCCATAAAATCGGCTTTCGTAAAAGAGGCTACAGATTCAAACAAAACCTTAACCAACTCATCAAGACTAGACTGTGAACTGATAGAATCACTGGCACGATAAAGGGCCATCATCTCTTTTAAATTTACATTTTCACGTTGAAGAAACTGCTTTTCAAGTGCCCTTTCCACAGCATTTATGACTATATTGAGTTTAAACGGCTTGACAATATAGTCATAAACACCCGCTTTAAGTGCATCGATAGCTGACTGCATTGATGCATAAGCGGTAATAACTACAACAATCGGAGGGTTGTCCAGTTTTTTTACTCGCTCGATAAGCTCCATGCCGCCCATCACCGGCATATTGATATCAGTCAACATCAAATCGAACGTTTTCGCCCCCATCCGCGCCAGAGCTTCAGCTCCATTGACAACACATTCAACCTGATAACCAAGATCTTGCAATAGATCCGCTAAAAGCTCAGTAACATACGAATCATCATCGACAACCAGAATGTTCATACTGCTGTTTAACCGACAAGGTTCCATATTTAACCACTAAATTATAAATTATACAAAAAACCGCAATAAAGACTCCACTCTACCGCAGGGCGGGGACTGGCTCGACGGGAATAGCAATAATCAACAACCTTCAGAGAAGCTCAACCAAAAAGCTAACCAAGGGTTACCCATAGCCTGTCCCCATGCAAAGCAGGGCGACAGCAAAACAACAAAGTATCATCTTTAACTTAACAGAAACCGCACTCCGCAAGTTTTCGTATTTATTTGGGGCCTGAATTTACTTTGCCTTTCTCTGCGTCTTGGCGTCTTTGCGAGAAAACGCTTTTTATCTCTCGCAAAGACGCAGAGAAAAACCGCAATGCAAATAATTTTGTGTTTATTTTACATTA
>JAYEMC010000427.1:0-9127 GCA_034717935.1 Pseudomonadota bacterium
GGGGCCCTGGCGATGGGCGCGGCCGGTTATATCAAGAAACCTTTTCGTCCGGAAGA
Organism: Pseudomonadota bacterium; assembly: GCA_034717935.1. Lineage (GTDB taxonomy): Bacteria > Desulfobacterota > Anaeroferrophillalia > Anaeroferrophillales > Tharpellaceae > Tharpella. The sequence continues at coordinate 57 of JAYEMC010000427.1, forward strand.
TATTAAAGCATTGCTGGTTGAGATTTTAGGAGGAGAAGAAGATGCTGGAGAAGATCACTCAGAATCTGACGACGGTGATTTCTGAAGTTCTGGAGACTATGTTTTTTGTTTTTCTGGAACCGCAGTTCGGGACTTTTCCGAAGAGCCCTGATTTTATTGGGGCCAAAGTTGCTATCAAGGGTTCAGATTCTGCTTATGAGCTTAAAATTTTGGCTCAATTAAGATTATTGCAAAAGATTGCAGCTGATTTTATGGGGCTTGATCAGGAGATCGCAAACCTTGCTCAGTGTCAGGATGTGCTCAAAGAGATTGCCAATATGGTGGCCGGTAACCTAGTCAATATTTGCGATCCTGAGGCTCATTTTAAACTCGGCATTCCAACGGTTTTCGGAGAGAGTTTGACGGCTGCAAGCCTGGACGATTGCATTGATAAATTTATTTATGGTTCTGATGAGGGGGTTCTGCTGGTGGGGGTTAGCTCCTCTGGAGCGGATGGAAAATAGTCGATGATTAAAGTTTTGATTGTTGATGATTCAGCTATGGTGCGCCAGGTTTTTACCCGGGAGTTGGCCAAGGAACGAGATATCGAGGTTGTCGGTACGGCCCCTGATCCTTATGTTGCCAGAGACAAGATCGTCGCTTTGCGTCCGGATGTGATTACGCTCGATATTGAGATGCCGCGTATGGATGGACTGACATTTTTGCGCAAGTTGATGAAACATTTTCCGATGCCGGTGATTATTGTCAGTTCTTTGACCCGTAAAGGCGGCAAAGTTGCGCTTGAGGCGATTGAATCGGGTGCGGTTGAGGTTTTGGCTAAACCCGGAGAGGCTTACAGTGTTGGTGATATGGGTCAGCAGCTGGCGGAAAAAATTCGGGCGGCCTCTCTGATTGATGTCTCTGAAAGAGCTCGGAAGATCGATCTGAGTAAATTTAACGGAAAACGTCTGGCGGCGTTGAGCGAAACGACGAACAAGGTTATTGCTGTCGGTTCATCAACCGGTGGAACCGAGGCTTTAAAAGTATTTCTGACCCAGTTGCCGGCTAATGCGCCGGGGATTGTTATGGTACAACATATGCCGGCCAATTTTACCACTGCTTTTGCCGAGCGGCTTAACGAATTGTGTCAGATTGAGGTCAAGGAGGCTGAGGATGGTGATGTTGTACGTCCCGGCCGGGCGTTGCTGGCTCCGGGTAATTTTCATATGGTCATGCGCCGCAGTGGGGCTCGTTATCTGGTGAATGTAAAAACCGGGCCTATGGTTCACTATCAGCGGCCGGCGGTTGATCCTCTTTTTCGTTCCGTGGCGCGTTATGTCGGAGCTAATGCGCTCGGCGTTATTTTGACCGGTATGGGGGCTGACGGAGCTCGAGGAATGCGGGAAATGAAAGAGGCCGGAGCTGTAAACTTTGCTCAGGATGAGGCTTCATGTGTGGTTTATGGCATGCCCAAAGAGGCGGTTAAGGCCGGTGGAGTCGACCATGTTGTTCCCTTAAAAGAGATGGCGGAAAAAGTTTTACGGGCATTGTAGAAAATTCTATCAGGAATTTAGTAAATAAAAAAAGGAGCCGTTTCAGGCTCCTTTTTTTATTTAATGACTTTAGTTTGGAAAAAAACTTCTAGGTAGGGGAGGTTGACGCGCGGGGAAAAAAGTTGCAGGTGAGTGCCCGGAGCTTGATTTCCAGTTATTGTTTGTTCAATTTCCAAGGCTAGTTCCGGAATAAGGAGCAGAGATTTTCGACCCCATTCAGCAACTACTATAGCAAGACCTTGCCAATCCGGGTGCTGTTGGAGGAATATCAGAGTCCAGTGGCGATTGGAGAGGCGCTCAGTCTGTTTAATCCGGCTACTGGTTGAATTTACGGCTGCAATACGGGTTGTGATTTCACTTTCATTTAAAGTCGGCAATCCCGCCAGGTGCAGGCGGATTTGTTGATGGGCAACCAGATCAAGGTAACGCCTCAAGGGACTTGTCACCCTGATATAGGCATTCAGACCAAGACCGAAATGGGCTTGTGGAGAGCAACTCAGGCGGCCCGCTCGCATTGACCGGCGCTTAGCATACATTGCCACCAGGGTTGGCAGGTCATCGGTTTCAGGCATCTCATTTGGCGGAATTTGACCGGCATGCGGCATCTGCAGGTCATGTTTTTTTGCATATTGGGCGCAAGCCGCACCAGCCATCAGCATCGCTTCACTTACCAGATTACGACTCTTAAGGTTGGGTAAGGAAGTAATCGTGACTTGGTCATCGACGGCTCTTATTTTACATTCAGGAAGATCAATCTCAACGGCTCCGGCCTTAAGTCTCTGTTCTCGATGGGCTTTGGTTATAGTCCATATTTTTTCCAGTTGATGTTTTTCTGTGAGCAGTTTTTCAGCCTCGTTGTAGCTCAGGCGAGTTACCTTGATCAGGCTGGGGATGATTTCAAGATCCAGGATAGTTCCGTTATCATCAATTTCAAGAGCGAAAGAGAGGGCTGGGGAGACCTCTTGCAGGCCGAGGCCAAGTTTGTCGGTCAAACTCGGGGGGAGCATAGTCCGGGTGGTTTCCGGCAGGTAGAGGGTTGCGGCTCTTTCTCTTGCGTCGGTATCGCTGGGGCTGTCAACGCTTATCCGGCTGGCGACATCGGCAACATGAATCCAGAGCCGCCGGCCGTCAAAACTTACAGCATCATCAGGATCATTGCTGTTTTCATCATCAATGGCAAAAGCCGCAAGCTTAGTTAAATCGAGGCGTTTTTCATCAGTTAAAGCAGGTGGTGTTTCTAGCTCTTGTGCTTCATTGATTGCGTCGTAGGTCAACTCAAGCCGTTGTGGGTAAGGATTGAATGATCTCTTCCAGAAACCCAGTTCAAGCAGGATGGCGTGAGCATTTTCTCGCGATTGCTGACGGCCCAGATGTTGTAACAGTCTGCTTTCCGTAGCCTGTTCCAGGGCTAAATTCTCGACTTCGGTGAGGAATGTTCGGTCTGAGTCGATGATGGCTTTTTTCTCAACTCTTTCAAGAAAAGAGTGCCAGCTCTCTTGACGGGCTTTTTTGGCGGCTCTTTTCTTGTTTTCCAGAATTAATTCTTCATTTGAACGAGCTTTGATACGGTTTGGAGAACCATGGAAATGGACCCCCTCAGTGACGATTTGCCAGGCACTCCAGATCGCTGAAGCGGTGGTCTGGTTGAAGACCAAGTCGGCAATTTCTTCTAAAGTTGTCTCTTCCCCGCTTAGAAGAGAGCGCGCTTCTTCAAGATCATCCATGTCCGGGGTCAAAAGGTTTAAATCGGTAATCGGACCGGAATGCAGAAACGAAACATCTTTGGGCCGAACTTTTTTGCTTAGTGGTTTTGCAAGGAGATCAATCTCAATTTTATCGCCCAGCTTGACAAGTTTTGCCGGCTGACTTTTGTAAAGGAGAAGAGCTCCGATTTTGAGGTTGCTGGTGGTCATATATTTATCAAGCTTTCTGTAGGAAAAAGAGTTCCCTGATGACCTGATCCTGGTCTTCAAGGTTAAATTCGAGCAGGCGGCGCAGGTGAGTCATGCTTTCCGCATCGTAGCTGGTGAACTTGAATCCGTAATGATCTCCATCAAGGTGAACCAGACGAGCGCTAAAAATCATGGAGATACTCGAAGAGGGCAGAAAAACCTTGACCAGGACGTCTTTACTTAAGGTGAGCGGTAACTTGGTGCTGCAGTTTATCAATGCACCCTTAAGCGAAATATCCAGGAGCTCACTGCCATAAGGATGCCCTTCGATCTCGATTTTAGTATGGGCTTGGAATGTTATCCGGCTGAAATGTCGCTGCTCTTTCATTCTCTTCTCCTTACTAATGAATTTGTATTTACAGCCTATCTGTTCCCGGCTCAACTGTCAACCTCAAATTCCAAAGCGGACTAAAATCTGCGAGTAAGTCACTAATGCGGGAATTACTCCCGCAACCCAAAAGTTACTACAAGGCACTAATTGTTTTCGGTTTGCCTTTTGCAGCCAGGGCCACTGATTGTACTCTTGCCGCCGGATAGCGGCTGGATACTTATCCTGGTGCTGATGCGATCCTTTAAGGCTGAGACATGGGAGATGACACCGATCAGTTTTCCGTCTTGCTGGAGTCCGGCCAGGGTTTCCAGGGCGGTTTCCAAAGCATCTTCATCCAAAGTGCCGAAACCCTCATCTAGGAAAAGCGAGTCAACTCGGACGTTTTGACTAGCCATTTTGGATAGACCAAGGGCCAGAGAGAGGCTTACAATAAAACTTTCTCCGCCGGAAAGATTTTTGGTCGATCTGATTTCAGATGCCTGATAATTATCGATAACATTAAGTTCAAGGGGTTGTTTTTGGTCGCGAAGTAAGAGGTAGCGGTCGGTCATTTTTTCAAGTTGTTGGTTGGCGTGGGATACCATCAAAGCAAAAGTGAGTCCTTGGGCAAAATTTCGGTATTTTTTACCGTCGGCTGAGCCGATTAGTAGATGTAGTGAATCCCACCTTGAGTACTCTTTTTTTTGTTTTTTGATTAATAATTGCTGTTCTTGATGTTTATTCTTAGCGTTTGTATTGTTGATAAGTTTCTGTTTATTCGCCCCAATCTCCTCACCCAGGTTTTTCAGCAATTCCTGGCCCTCTATATACTCTTTTTGCAGCTCTTCCAATGGATTCTCGCTGCTCTTTTTATCTACTTTCTGGGAAAGTTTGGTTTCTCGATCATTTTTCCGGGTTTTAAGCTCAGTCTGTTTGTCGTCCAGTACTCTGGCCTGCCGATTTAAGTTCTCTCTTTTTTCAGGGGAGAGTCGAAAGCTGATAAAGGCTGCTTCATCCTCAACACCGGCCTTTTTACAGCTTGCTATAAAAGATGGTTCAAGTTTGTCGAGTTCGGGCCTCCTTTTGGCGATGTTTTCGTTTAACGTGGTGATTCTGGTTTTTAAGCCATTTAGTTGTTGCCGGGTTTGATCCCGCTTCTCTCTCTCCACATCTTTAGATTTCTCCGTCGCAACAATTTGACCGGCTAAGCGGGTCTCTTCGGTGTCTGGATTTTTCCGGCCATACAATCTTTTACGTTCAGTTGTCAGTTTATCAAATTCACTTTTATTTTCGCTTTGAATTTTCTGTTTCTCTTCTAGTGAATCGTTGAGAGTGTGCATGATCGTCTCAAGGTTTTTAATCTCAGCTGCCAGCTCCAGGTTTTGGTTTTCGATTTTAGTTTTTCGTGTTTGAGCATCCTGCCATCCTTTCAATCTGATCCCGAGGCCTGTGGCGATGGTGTTGAGATCATCATCCGGGATCTTGGTGATGCCGAATGGGGTTAATTCGGAAATCAGATCCTTTTTCAGCTCAGCCTGTTTTTCCGAAGCTGCCCGCAACTCATTTTCGAAGCGTTGGAGGTTGGTCTGTGATTCATCTTTCTTATGTTCGATCTGAACGAGTTGTTTTTCCGCTTCAGCTAAGGCGAAACCAGATTTTTTCTCTTCAGACTCATATTTTTGTAACTTACTCTCTAACTCTTCCGCTTTGTGAATCAGAGAGCTTAGCTGATTGGTTTTTTTCTCGGTTTCATCAATCTTTGGGCTATTACCTTGAGCAAAGGGGTGGTGCAGAGAGCCGCATAAGGGGCATGGTTTATGGTCTTCTAACTTTAGCCGTTCATCTTCAAGGCTTGCGATCTTTTTCAGATAGGCCATTTCTCTGAGAAGTGCGTCATGTTTAGCTCGGTACTCCCGGAGATGGCGGTTACCTAAAAGCTCGGCCATAGATGTGTGTGTTTGGGTTACCAGCTTTTGGGTTGTATCATGCTTGCTTTTGAGCTTTAGGCTTAACGTCTGCTGCTGCTTATGCCGGGTGTTGTCAGAATTTGTCTGTTTTTTAAGTTCTGCAACCCGGTTGTTTGTAGTGGAGATGTTTTCGTTTATGGATTTTAGGCTTTTGAGTTGCTCATTTATTCCGGTCAAGTTGGTAATCAGTGTGGCGTCATCGGCATTGACTAAGAGGTAGTCGTCTATTTGGGCAAGTTTTATGGTTGCCGACTCTTGCTCAATTACATGCTTTTGCTGTTGTCCTTTTTTTTCGGAAAGCTGAGCCCCCAGCTTTCGGTAATCTCTATAGGCAGATTGCAAATCAGATTGTTGCTTTAATATATGAAGGTCTAACTCGCGAACTCTTTTAATCAATTCCAGTTCATTTTTCTGCTCACTTTTGACCTTTAATAGAGCCTCTTCAGCCTTAATGAAGGCAGTCTCTTTTGCTCCCAGAGCCCTTTCCCGATCCGGTAGCTGAATCTTTAAGTTTGTTGAAAGTTGCAGCTCATTTTTTTGCTCTTCTCTTTTTGAGCTTAAGGTTGCGTGTTCGCTTTCAAGCTCTGTTGCTTTAAGGGCTTTTAGCAATATCTCTCGATCCGGTGCAAATGCTTTTAAACCATTTTTTAAGGCCTCTGTTTCCTGATTGATGGCTAAGAGTTCACTTTTTAAGGCCGCAATGTCGTTAAGCCGGTTAATCGAATTTTTCAGCCTTTCATTTTTAGTCCACAGATTCTTTTCAGTTTTCTGCTGCTCTATAAGTTTCTGTTTTAATGTAGTTTCATCTTCATCACTTAAAATGACTATGCCGCCGGTTTCCGCCCTTAAAACTTCAAGCTTTCCCTGTTCATTCTGTTTTCGTTCGTGAATATGTTGCGAAATTTTACTGTAGATTTCGGTGCCGGTGATCTGCTCAAGGATTGGGGCTCGGTCATCGGGGGCGGCTTGCAGAAAAGCGGCAAATCCGCCCTGGGCCAGGAGCATGGAACGGGTAAAACGATCAAAATCCATGCCCGTTTTTTCTTCAATGGCGGCGGCAACATTGCGTTTCTTCGATTCCAGGATGCGGCTACTTAAGGCATCGGAAATTTCGTGTTTTGATTCGGCCAACTTGCCGTTAGCTTTCTTGCGGGCTCGGTGCTGACTCCAGTGCGCGCGAAATTGTCCAGACTGGGTGGCAAAGCTCACTTCCGCAAAACACTCTCCGGTCTGCCGGGACATGATCTCGTTACTACTTTTGCTGATCGATTTTAAACGCGGTGTGCGGCCGTAAAGAGCCAGACAGATGGCATCGAGGATAGTTGATTTGCCGGCTCCGGTCGGGCCGGTGATGGCAAATATCCCGTCGCTGACATATTCATGCGTGGTAAAGTCGATTGACCACTCGCCGACGAGCGAATTAAGGTTTTTAAAGCGTAGATTCAATATTTTCATCGATTATTCTTCATTAGAGTCTTCTTCTTGCAGAATATTAATAATTTCCTGGTAAGACCGGATCAGCTCCGGGCGTTCTTTCTCAGCTACCTCATGGCTATCCAGGCAACGGATGAAGACGTCATTTTTATTGAGGTCATCAAGCGTCTCGGCCTTGTCGCTTTGGTTGAGGATCCGTTCAATGACCCTCCGGTTTTTTATCTTGCGGATTTCCATATCCGTATCTGCAATCGCTTCATCCATAAGTTCCTGCAGGTTGCCGACGATCTCTCTGCCGGTGTATTCAATCTCCAGCCAGGCGTTACTCGACCCTGATTTTAAGAGATCGATTCTGGCGCTGATTTTATCAATTCCGCCGGATATTCTTTCTAAGACTTGAAAACATGGAATCGGGTGCTCATTGATCTGCGGTGTCCGGCCGTCAAATTTTACCAGAACTACGCTCTTTTCTTGAGTGGCTTCGCCATAGCCCATGGGAATTGGTGAACCACAATAACGAATATGTTCTGATTTTCCAACTTTCTGGGGAATATGCAGGTGTCCTAAGGCCAGATAATCTATACACTCCGGGAAAATATCTTTGCCGACATGGGCTAGTGAGCCGACATAAAGCTCTCTTACGCCATCTCCATCAATCGTTTTGCCGCCGGTCGTAAAGAGGTGCCCCATGCCGATGATGGGGATTTCGCCGTATTCAGCTTGTTTTTTTTCTGCGACCCTGCAGACCTCGGCATAATGCTTTTGCACACCTTTAATGAGTTTGATATTCTTGTCGGTAACGGCTTCCCCCGCTTCTACGGTACGGATATCGCGATCTCGCAAATAGGGAACCGCACAGACAATAGCTTGCGCAATGTTGTTCGGTTCGGAAAGGGTGATGACTTCAGCTTCCGGGTTTTCGCTGATTGAGCCAATCACATAGACATTCAAGGTTCGCAGAAGCTCCTTGGGAGCATTTAAAAAGGAGGGTGAATCATGGTTGCCCGCAATTATCACGATATGCCGGCAACAAGATGCTGAAACCCGGCAGAGAAACCGGTAGTAAAGTTCTTGAGCCCGGTTACTGGGTGTGCTTGTATCAAAAATATCACCAGCTACCAGCAAAACATCAACACCTTCACTCACAATTAAATCTGCGAGCCAGTTAAGAAATGCCAAAGATTCATCATAGCGTTTTCGGCCATAGAGAGAGCGGCCCAGATGCCAGTCCGAGGTGTGAAGAATTTTCATGGGGTATTTCCTTGGAACTTAATGTCGTGAGTTTGTCGCAAGTTGTTTTTCGGAGTAGAGCTGATCATAGATACAAAGAGACTGGAATACTCCATTAAGCCGATTCAGCATAATGGTCATTATTTATGAAGTCAAGAACTGATCCTGTGTCTATGATATAATTTGTTGCAATTACTTGACAAGAAGAATGAGGTGGTCTAATTTGGCCTCTCTTGAAAAATGGTTAAGTTGTTTTTTTCAGATAGTAGGAGTCTTTTTTATGTCGCAGGAAAGTAAAGATAAACGTCACGGTTTGATTATTATCAATACCGGTAATGGTAAAGGGAAAACCACGGCAGCTTTGGGAACGGTTTTTCGGGCTTTAGGGCAGGGTTTTAAGGTCGCGATGGTCCAGTTTATCAAGGGTGGTTGGCGCTATGGTGAGTTGCATGCAGCCGAGAAATTTTCAAATTTCTCGCTTGAGCCGATGGGACATGGTTTTTTGAAGTTGGGTGATGGTGAACCGGCTTCCGAAGATTGTGCTTTGGCGGAGACAACCTGGGCTCGCTGTGCCGAGAAAATTTTAAGCGATGAGTATGATCTGGTTGTCTGTGACGAGGTCAATTATGCCTTGAGCTACGGTCTT
>JAYEMC010000428.1:0-1742 GCA_034717935.1 Pseudomonadota bacterium
AAGTCCCCGGTTTTCCCTTTTCCGAAGTCAGAAAACAGATTAAGACCTCCATGGGAATTCCTCTGGAGGAGGTTTTTTCAGAGTTTTTCCGAGAACCGGTTGCGGCCGCTTCGATTTCGCAGGTTCATCACGCCCGACTATTTGATAGAACTGAGGTTGCGGTGAAGGTTCAGCGTCCGGAAATCGAGGAGTTGATTGCCACCGATATCGATATCATGTTTACCATGGCCGAGCTGGCGGCTAAACATATCAGTGAACTGGAGCCCTATCAGCCGACTGTGCTGGTGCGGGAGTTTGCCAAAAACATTCGTCTCGAACTCGACTTCCATGTCGAAGGACGTAACATTGATCGCTTTGCCAAAAACTTTGCTAAAGATTCAACCGTTCACATTCCCACCGTCTACTGGAAGCAAAGCCACAGCAAGATATTAACCCTTGAATGGATCGACGGCACCAAAGTTGATGAATTGCAAAAAAGCGGGAAGCTGGATTATGATCCGGTTGTCCTGGCGGCTCACGGTGCTGATTTTATCCTGCGCCAGATTCTTGAATTTGGTCTTTTTCATGGTGATCCGCACCCCGGCAACCTTTTTGTGCTACCCGGTAATATCATTGCACCAATCGATTTCGGTCTTGTTGGTCGGCTTGATGATGAACTTGCAACCGCTCTGCTCGACCTCTTGCTTTCAGTCTTGAAACAGGATGTGCAAGGTCTGTTGCGGGTACTCTTTAAGATCGGCGTCGTTGATGAAGAGAAGGTAAACTTAAGGGAATTAAGGGCCGATCTTTTTGATTTCATGGATCGTTATGTCGGGGTCTCATTAAAAGATCTTCGCCTGCAAAATCTGGTTCAGGATTTTATTCGTATCATCAGTTATCATCAGATTCGCTTTTTGCCGGACTTCATGCTTTTGCTGCGGGTTCTGATCTCGGTTGAAGCAACTGCCCGTAATCTTGATCCATCATTTGATTTTTTCAACCACTCAGCCCCGCTGGTACAAGAGCTTGCGGAGAAACGTTTTTCACCTGAACATCTGCAAAAGATTGTCAACTCTCAGTTACGGGAGATCTCCTCTCTGCTCGAAATTGTTCCGGGTGCAACCCGAGATATTTTGAAAAAATTAAGCCGTGGCCATCTACGTTTTGAGTTCGAACATTTAGGCCTTAATCTCTTCAGTAAAAATCTTGACCGGATTGCCAACCGAATATCTTTCACGATGGTGGTTTCGGCCATTATCATCGCCTCATCACTAATCATGTCGGCTGATAACGGTTTCAAGGTTTTTGGTTATCCATTGCTGGGAATTATCGGCTATGTCATGGCGGGAGGGCTGGGTACCTGGTTGGCAATTGCAATTTTGCGCTCGGGGAAAATGTAACTTTTCTTTCACGTAGGCTTTGACTTCTGCCGTGTCAGCTTCAATCAGATCGAAACGGCAGGGAAGTTTTTCCAGGGCGGCAATTGCCGCTGGAACCGGAGGCGGAGTTCCGGTAGCCTGCTCTACTGCGTCGGGGAACTTTGCCGGGTGAGCTGTTGCCAGACAGACGATAGTCGTATCTGTCGGGTTTTGCGCCCGATATTTATGCGCTGCGTTGACCCCGGTAGCGGTGTGCGGATCGAGAATATAACCGGTTTTTTGCCAAACATCCTTAATCGTTGTCAGGATGGCCTGATCCTCAACCCGGGCGCCGGCAAAATCAGTTGTCATTTTTTTAAAAAGGTCGGAGTTGATGGTAAGCTT
>JAYEMC010000429.1:0-9121 GCA_034717935.1 Pseudomonadota bacterium
TTTCCCGAGCCATCAAAGATAAAACCGATGAACTTCTGAAAAAAACCAGAAAGAAGAGCGCCAAAGTAATAGAGGACGCCGATCTCTCAGATATCTTCGGCATTGAAATGGATAAGCAACCAAACTTCAGCAAAAACCGGGCACCGGCAATTAAAAGCAAAGCCAAAGCGGTAAAAAAGAGAGCCTCAACCAAAAGATCAAACAAGCCAGTTACCCCACCTTTAAAACAACCAACACAGAAAGCCAAACAAAAGAGCCCTAAAACCCCGAAAACCGCAACCGATCTGGTAGCAAAGCTGATTATTACCAGCAAAACCGGCAACACAATAGAAAATTTAGCAATAAAAACCGGCTACTCCAAAATCAAACTCTACGGCATCGTCCACCGCTTAAAACAGCAAGGCAAAATCAAGAAAGAGGGACAAAGAGTTTACAAAAAAGCTTAATCACAAGATCGCCACGCATTGCTGCAGTTTGAAAACGGTACCTGATACAATCATCACAGTAGAACGATGGCAAATTTATAGTCAACTCGAAAATTATCATGGCAATTTTCGAGTTGACTATAAGTTTGCCTTGCAATAACCAAGACTATCGGATATGGTTGTAATATGAACATTGAACGCCATCTTCAGAAAATTGCCTTTTCATCCGATTTTGGTCGGCAGATGAGATTTATTGCCGGGCCGCGACAGGCCGGCAAAACTACCATGGCCAAACTTTTCCTTCAGTCTCAGGCTGGATCTGCAGGATCACTCTATTATAATTGGGATAATCGCAAAATTCGTGACACCTATCTAAAAAACAACCATTTCTTTGCTACGGATATTTATAACGTCCCCCCTGGTGAAGATGGCAAGCGCTGGCTCTGCATGGATGAGATCCATAAATATCCGGGCTGGAAAAATATTCTTAAAGATTTTTTTGACAGCTACGAGGAGAAAGTAAAGTTTATAATAACGGGCTCAGCCCGGCTCGATATGATGCGTCAGAGTGGTGACAGTTTGAGCGGACGTTATTTTAATTTCAGATTGAATCCGGTCTCACTCCTCGAATTTTCCGGAGCGAACTTCACTGCTCCATCCGCTGATGCATCAGATATGTTCCGCGCCAAGTTGGATTCACCGCGTTATCTGCAAGAGGAATTGCTGGCCCTGCTTGAGTTCAGCGGCTTCCCTGAACCTCTCGGTTCAGGGACAAAACGTTTCCAGAGGCGCTGGAAAAGCGCCTACTTTGACACCCTGATCAAGGAAGATCTACGTGAGTTAACGGAGGTAAAAAACATTGAAAAAACTGCACAGTTGATGCAGATACTCCCCCCGCGCGTTGCTTCACCTCTTTCAATAAATGCGTTAGCCGAAGATCTGAATGTAAGCTATGCGACGGCGGCAAACTATCTTTACGCCTTGGAACTCGGCTATCTTATCTTCAGAATATCTCCCTATCATAAAAAAATTGCCCGGTCGTTAAAGAAGGGGAAAAAGGCCTACTTCTACGATTGGACCCGGGCCGGCAACCCCGCCAGTCGTTTTGAAAATCATATCGCGGTTGAGCTGAAAAGCCGAATCAATCTCTGGGAAGATGCTGGGTACGGCATATTTGAACTTAATTATATCCGAAATCGGGATGGTCGAGAAACAGATTTTTTGATCGTCCGAGATCAAAACCCCTGGTTACTGGTTGAAGTTAAACTTAGTCGCACTGCAATTGACTATCATCATAAAAAAAACCGGAAAGCTCTGGGCAACATTCCTTTTGTCCAGATTGTCCTGGAAAATAACATTGCCGAACTAGATCCAGAAGGCAATTGCCAAATGTCAGCATCACGTTTCTTCGCGTAAGCATAAGTGTTTAATTGATAGATTTTTTTGACTGATTGCAGAATATGAGATAAGTAAGGTGTCCCCGGAATATAAGGTGTCCCCGGAATACCTAATTTTTTTTCGCTGAACAGTTACAAATAAAGAACAAGCAGCATGGAGTTTACATAAAAGCTTAAACACAAAATCGCCACGTATCAAGATAGTTCGAAAACGTCTCCTGAACTGTTACCACAATATTTTTCTAATATTTGGGGAAAGCTTATTATGGCAAAAATAATCTCGATTCACTCATTTCGTGGAGGAACCGGAAAATCAAATACAGCAGCCAACCTGGCCGCCATCTATGTTGCCGACGGATATCGGGTAGGGGTTGTTGACACTGACATCCAGTCTCCCGGCATTCACGTAATTATAGGCCTCGACGAAGATGATGTCACTCTCACCCTCAACCACTATCTCTGGGGAGAGTGCGCCATTGAAGAGGCAGCCTATGATCTGAAACCCGCTCTTAGATTGCAGAATCAAGGAGCTTTTTATCTCATTCCTTCCAGTGTCAATGCCGCCGACATCGCCCGCATCTTACGTGACGGCTATGACGTCAGCCTTTTAAGTGACGGTTTTAATGAATTTATTAATGCCCTTAACCTGGACATTCTCATCGTTGACACCCACCCCGGACTAAACGAGGAGACTCTACTCTCCATAGCCATTTCGAATGCTCTTCTAGTCGTTATGCGGCCTGATTACCAGGACTACCAAGGCACCGGACTAACTATAGAGGTGGCCCGTGAGCTTGAAGTTCCACAGATGACAATCCTCATCAACAAAGCTCCTGAAACATTCGATTTTGCCCAGATCAAAAAAAGCGTCAGCATAACCTACGACTGCCCGGTAGCTGCCGTTATTCCTCACTCTAATGAGATGATGACGCTTGCCAGTCAAAATATTTTCGCACTCCGCTACCCGGATCACCAGATTGTTGACAAATTCAAACAAATAGCCAAAACCCTAATCAGTTAACCAGATGAGCCGCCCTCAAACCAACCAACAAAATAAAATCATCAAGATTTCGGCTATCTGTCTCTTAATGGGGGTTCTTTATGGCATCGCCAATTTTTTATCGGGTAAATATTATCTCCCGGGATGCTCATTTGCCGAGCTTCGACCACAAATAATAATCCCCATGTTCATCGGCATCATATATGGCCCACTCCCCGGATTTCTCTGCGGTGGTCTGGGAGATATGCTAGGCTACACCATCGCCGGAAAGGGCCCTTTTGTCGCAATCCACTGGAGTATCGCCAATGGATTAGTTGGTTTCATTGCCGGACTAGCCCGATATTTTGGAGCCCGCTCAGTCGACTCTATTATCTCTTTTGTTAAACTATTGATTTTGCTGCTTCTGGCCTCCAGTTTGCCATTTATCTTTGCCACCGGAATTGAATTCTGGCAGGGTCGAACATCTTTTCACCATGCCCTGTTTGCCTTCTTTCTACCTATATTTATAACAGACACACTTTGGGCCTTGATGTTCATCCCCCCCCTTATGCAGCTATTTAAACTGCTGGTTGTGCGCATTGAGATACGCACCATTTTAGCCATTTACTACCTCCTTATTGCCACGATTATGATCACCTGGCTCAGCGGCGTGATGATAACTATGCATCAGCAACTGCAAATAGAGGAGCTTTATACTCTGGGAACAGTTACCTTAATCATCTTGATAGTCGGGATTGCAGTCAGTGCTGTCTCTTCTAAAAAAATAACGGCACCCCTAATCAGCTTGACCAATGCCGCCCGCCGCATTGCCGATGGTCACTATAGTGACATGGAAGAGTTGAACAACGTCAGCGACCGCCAGGATGAACTGGGAACTATGGCTAGCGTCTTTTTAAAAATGACCCAAGCCGTTGCCAAACGCGAAGAGGCGCTGCAAAAAGAGTTAACTACCCTGAAAATCAAAATTGACCACAATAAGCAGAGCTCCGATCTCAAAAAAATTACCGATTCAGACTATTTTAAAATGCTCAAAAAAAAGGCGGTTAATTTGCGCCAGTATAGCGACACCAAATAATCAAGATATCCCCCGCCGCCCCGAATATTGAAGGAATTTAAAGCACTATGGAAAAGCATCCAGTCCATAAAAAAGAGATAGGTTCCATCCTCAACAACCTGATGCACTCTTCACGTTTTGCCAAAGATAAAAAGAGCAAAACAACTCCTCATGGCACCTTACAAACCTCCTTCGGGGTGCCTTTGACAGAACAGGAAAATGGCACTTTTATCATCGATATGACGCCCCAGCAGATCTTTTCCGGAATCCCCGTTTTTGTCAATTCCCTGGGCAAACAGGTTTTAGATCAGTGTCATAATTTACCGGTTGATCTTTTAACCCTAGCCCGAGTTGACTCTGAACACACGCCGGAACTGGCCGCGTTAGGCATAAACTATGTCGTGGTCTATGCCCGCAGCATGGTAGCTGACAAGCTTCCAGAAAACCGGGATAAATTCATTCACCATCTGCGTCTGGTCTTTGACGCAGTACAGAGCCGAAAATGGGGCAGCCTGCTTTTCCCTCAATCCTTTGCCAAAGAGAGCGACAGCAACCAACCACAGGATCAAAAAGACAATCAAAAAGAGGGACTCGCAATTCTGTTTCCTTTTCACACCCACGACAAAAGTGACCACAGCTATTTTATTCTCCTCGAATATGATCGTGAGAACCAGTTTTTGCGTCTGACAATTGAAGATGGAAGACAATCTCGCCTCTTTCTCAAACGCATTCCCCACCGCATTGCTCATGACGCCGGGCGTCAACACTACCGCCTTGATATTGCGACAATGGCGGAACAGATCTTTACAGGAATCCACCGTGAGTGTCAGAACCAGCGCAATGAATACATTGAACTTCCCGGACAGCAGAGCGCTCTTTTCGAGCTCCTGAATAACTCCGGTCTCAAAGAAATTTCTGGAGCTCTCTTCAGATGGCCCCTGGAAACAGCGGAGAATCTACTCCTGAATCGGGACTCTATTTTTAAACTCCTCGCCAAAACCCTGCTCCTCTTTGAAGATGAAGACATAATTCAAACCCTGTCCGCCGGAAACACCATAGAGATGGTCGACTCGAACAAATACATCTATCTCGATCTGTCCAGAAAAGGGGTAAGGCTCAACATAAGTATCGGCAAACGTCGCAAATTAACGGATATGCAAAACCATCTCCAACGAATGCCGCAACTTCTACAAACGCAAAAAGAGCGACAACAAATATCTTTGAACAAATATCGACTTATCCTGATTCACCATGCCACCAGCGAAGTCTTAGGTTTTATCAAGGCCCTGGAAATATCCGGCTGTGCCGCTTTGACCACCCTTTTCATACGCTATCAGGGAGTGGTTCCCGACGCTCACCTCGAAGATATGTTAAGTATGCCGGAACAACGCTTTCGCTTTTACTCCCTGCAACGAATTGAACAACGCCATTCAGTTGATGGGGCTTACATCCTTTCACATCAATTTTCGCCCTTAAGCGGACTCGAAGATCTTGATACTGCTTTACGATCACAATCAGGCAACTATCTGGAATCGATGAACCTGACGGCCGGACACCTGTTTTTCAAGGAGGCTTTCAAAGCTCAACATGAGGCTCAAAAAATCATCCTGATTGAAGATGGTGGTTACCTTGCCCCTCTTTTAAATCGCTTTTGTCAGCAAGAGATGCTACTCATTGACGTTCTCAAAGCTTTCGCCCTGGAGCTCCCCCCACAAATCCAGGCCACCACCCCGCTCAAAAATTGGCTCAAAGAGCTTCTGCCGGCCACCTTTGAACATACGGCCAACGGCTATTACCATCTCCAGGAAGTGGCCCAAGAGGGCGGCAAACTCATCTTCCCCGCCTTGACCATCGCCACTTCCAAATATAAGAATGTTGTTGAAGCGGAAGCTTGCGCTCACTCTATTCTGAATGCTGTGGAATCAATATTTAATGGAATCGGCAAATGTTTCATCCATCGACACGCCTTGATAATGGGTTCACAGGGCAACATCGGTCACTTTCTTCTCCGCTCAATTGCGGGCCGGGTTACATACGGTTCCGCCAGCGGCCTGGATATCAAAAGATCAGAACCCCAGAATCATACTTTTACTGAGTATTCCGACATCAACCAACTCCCCAAAGAGCGCTGGAGGCCGCTTGACCTCTTCCTGGGAGTCACCGGAGTTTCAGTATTACAAGCCGATTTTTATGAAAAATTAATCCTCGAAGGAACTTCCAGAGATCTATTTTTTGCCAGCGGATCAACCAAAACTGTGGAGTTTGAAGCCCTTACCTCCTGGATTGAGAAGCTGACGGAAATGGAACATCCGACTATTGCTGGTGAGCGGATTGAGATCGAAAAAAGAGCCATAAAAGACCCGCAAAACATGACCATACAAGGACATCTTGTCCGAATCATCTTTGCAAACAGAGTTAAAACCTCGGCCACTCATAAACATCCATATAAAGATTTATACCTGTTGGGAGATTCCATGCCGATAAATTTTCTCTATTACGGTGTACCGGTTGAAGTTATCGATGGCGTTTTCGAAGAACTTTTCTGCCTCCTGACCGGCTTTGTCTCGCGCCATGAAAAAGAGCTGCCCTACGCGCCGGCTATCTATGCTGTCGATATAGATGTGGACAAATTTGGTTCCCCTGACGGGTTACGATCATGAAAACAATTTTCTCTTTAACCATCCCCTTTTTTTTACTGATAAACACATGCGGCTGTCTGAGCCCGAGAGCCCCCCTCGTTCTCACCTCTGAACAGGTCATTGAGGGGCTAAAACTAAAACCCATGTCCGATGCTGCTTGTCCTGGTTTTTTTCGGGCCACCTATGAATCCGAATTTAGAGCAAAAATTGAAAATATAAGACCTGCTGCCTCACTTATCTACTACCTAATGACCCAAAACGTGGCGATTGACCCATGGCATATACTTACCTCTGATGAGATCATGCTCTATCATGCCGGAGCCCCGATGGTGCAAATGTTACTCTATGCCGATGGAACCTGGGAGGAGCTCATCCTCGGCCCCAAAGTTGATCAAGGTCAAGTCATACATAAATTTATTCCGGCCGGCACCTGGATGGGTTTTGCCATCAAAAATGACCCGAATTACGATTGGGGCCTTTATGGAGTAATGGTCGTACCGGGCTGGCATATCCAGGACATACGCATGATCAAACCGGGGATTGAGATAGAATCACTTAAGAAAAAATATCCCGCAGCCGTACAACGCGGGAAGAAGCTGGGACTATTTTAGAGGCTATTTTAAATGAGCAAAAAAACTCTGCTGTCAGGACTTTTTACCGATTTTTACGAATTAACTATGGCTCAAGGCTATTTTCATGCGGGAAGATCTACAGAAAACGCCACTTTTGACTATTTTTTCCGGACAAACCCCTTTAATGGAGGATTTCTGATTTTTGCCGGCCTGGACGATTTTTTAGAATCGTTAGGCGATTTTCATTTCTCCGAAAATGGTCTTCATTTTTTACAAAAGTGTGGCTTAAATGCCGATTTCCTAAACTATCTCTCTACCTTCAAATTTGGCGGCAAGATCTATAGCGTCCCGGAAGGCTCCATAGTTTTTCCCGGAGAGCCACTTGTTCGCGTTGAAGGAAACATTATTGAGTCTCAACTCATCGAAACTTTACTCCTCAATACGATTAACTTTGAATCATTGATCGCAACCAAAGCTTTTCGCATTAAACTAAGCCTAGGAAAGCGGCCTTTTGTTGATTTCGGCCTAAGACGAGCCCAGGGTCTGGGCGGTATCCAGGCAACCAGAGCCGCAATCATTGGGGGAGCCTCATCAACTTCAAATTTATTAGCCGCGCAAAAATATGAGCTCCCGGTTTCCGGCACTATGGCTCACTCCTGGGTACAGAGTTTTACTTCGGAACTTGAAGCTTTCGAAGAGTACGCAAAGATCAATCCCGACAACACAATTCTTCTGATTGACACCTATGACACCTTAAACAGCGGACTGCCGAATGCCGTAAAGGTAGGGCAAAGACTTAAAGCGTCAGGCAATAAATTAAAGGGAGTCAGGCTTGACAGCGGAGATTTGGCCGTTTTAAGTAAAGCGGTTCGCTGTCGACTTGACCAAGAGGGTTTGGAAAAAGTAAAAATAGTCGTCTCAAATCAATTAAACGAATATGTCATTAAAAAGCTGCTCGAGCAAGATGCACCAATCGACGCCTTTGGCGTGGGCACCGAACTGATGACCGGAAAACCGGATGCAGCCCTCGACGGGGTCTATAAATTGACCGAATGTAATGGCGAAGCCAAAATGAAATTCTCCGACGACAGAGCCAAACAGACCTTGCCCGGAACGAAGAGATTATACCGCTTTTGCGATAAAGATGGCTCTTTCTGTTGTGATGGCATCTACCTAGCTGACGAATCACCTGACAAGTCAGATAAAAACTCTTTAAAACTCTACAAACTCGATCCCCCAAACAAAGAGCTTAACCTTGAAGACCTTGCGCATGAAAACCTCGCATATGAAAATCTTGATTATCACGAGTTACAACAACTCGTTTACGCTGGTGGAAAGATTCTGATAAAACAAAATAATCCGCTTGATATACATCAATTCCTGCTCACTCAGGCAGCCAAATTAGACCCGAAATATAAACGTATTGTAAATCCGCAAACCTACAATGTCGGAATAAGTCCAAAGTTATCTGCTTTGAGCCGTAAACTCCAACCGTAAACCAGGAGCCAATCCAAGAAACTGCCAACCCTTCAGGAGTTCAATCTTCAATAAAAGGGGAATCCTTACCGAGAAAAACCTGGACTGTAACCGTAAACTGAGGGTTGTGTTTTCCGAACCGATATGCTTTAAGAAGATCGTTCAATCTTAAGGTTTGAGGTCTGCCGTAGAAGTTAAGATTGGCAGTGG
The DNA here is from genome assembly GCA_034717935.1 of Pseudomonadota bacterium. Taxonomy (GTDB): domain Bacteria; phylum Desulfobacterota; class Anaeroferrophillalia; order Anaeroferrophillales; family Tharpellaceae; genus Tharpella. The sequence goes on from JAYEMC010000429.1 coordinate 8,774, forward strand.
CAGTGGCAGTGGCAATTAGATTTATTCAGTGACGAGTACATTATAAACATGACTTTTGACGGTCAATTTACACTAATGGTTGTCGGCTTGATGCTGGTTGCCCTGGTTTTTGAGTTGTTGGATCCTGATGCGATTCTTTTTACGGCTCTTGGCTCCTTACTTTTGGTCGGCATTATTACTCCAGCCGAGGCCTTGGCCGGATTTGCCAACCAGGGGATGTTGACTGTCGCCCTGCTTTTTATCGTCGCTTATGGAATTAAATCTTCCGGAGCCCTGGAATTTTTTGCCGACCGAACCATGGGCGGGGGCAAGGGGCTCAGACGCCGGGCTTTGTTGCGGATGATGATT
>JAYEMC010000430.1:0-9106 GCA_034717935.1 Pseudomonadota bacterium
AAAAAAGAGGGCTTCATCGAACTCGCCATGCTCGGCAAAGAGAGCCCCGATACCGGCAAAGGCGACAAAGGCCGCATGATCACTGCGTCGCTCATCAATAACTGACAAATAATGACTGCGTGACTTGGGAAAATCCCCCTGCTGCTGATAGATTTGGGCCAAAAGCAAGATCATCTGCCTTTTGAGATCGGGATCTGGGCAAACCTCCGGCAAGCCGAACAAAGAAGCCAGAGCCGTGGCAAAATCGTTGTCGGCAAAAGCATAACGAGCCAGATACAAACGGCAGTCACACTCATATTTACTGAAAGGAAAACGCTCAAGCAAACGCCGGCAATCTTCTCGGGCCTCTTTTTGACGACCGTTTTCCAGATCAAGCTTAAAATGACGATAGGTGGCCTCAAGTTTTAGATCCTTAGCATAATCACCATCTTCTAACTGGATAAGCAGTTCTTGGAGATCAGCCTGACGTTCCTGGCGCTGGTAAAGGTCGGTCAACAACAACATCAATGGCACAGTATACGAGGATTCAGGAAAACGGACGATAAAATTTTTCACTTCAATTTCAAGATAGTCAAATTTATCCTGATTATAGGCCAGCAACAACATCCCGTAACTCGCCTTTTCGTCAATCGAACCACCGGGATAAGTATGTTTAGCCTGAAGATAGACAAGCTGGGCTTTTAGATATTCCCCCAAATTAAAGTGACTCTCACCCATCCGGATCAAGGCCCGACCACTGGCTTCATCTCCGGGATACTCGTCAATTAGGCGCTGGTAGGTAATAATCGCCTGCGAAAACTTTTCCAAACTGAAGAGGCTCTCCCCGAGATTGTAGAGAACCTCAGCCTGAAGAGCAGCATCGTTTGCGCTCTCAGAATCTAGAAGCTCATCGAAAATGGCAACAGCCGCTTCAAATTCCCCGAGCCTGAGAGCAATCAAGCCGTTGTAGTTTTGCGCCCGAACCAGAAAAGGACTCTGCGGCCAACGCTCAACAAAGTGCTTCAGAGCCGCTTCAGATTCTAAGTCACGATGCAGGTTAAAAAGCGCTTCGGCCCGATTAATTTCGGCATTCTGAATAATGAGTTGCGTTTTTCCGGTCTCTTCAGCCCACCTCATATATACGGAAAAGTCATTGACGGCTTGATCAAATTTATGATTTTTCAACGCCGCCCAGGCTCGTTCGTAAAGAAGGTCGACCCGCGATGAGGAATCACAATTAATCGGTAATGACAAAAGAAGAGTCAAGGTTTGAGGAAATTTTTCAAGACGATTCAGAGCCCTCGCCAAAAGGAGGTAGAGGATAGAGATATCTTCAGCCGTCGAAAACTGCTCTTTTTCGACAAACAAACGCTCCAAAACAACCAAGGCTTTTTCCGGTTCACCGATGGCGAGTAAGACCTGCGCCCGTTCAAGCCGTAAAATAAGATTCGCGTTTACGCTCCCCCCACTTTCTCCGCTTTCTCCGCTCCCGGGAAATACCTCAAGACCGAGAGCCAGGGTGCTTAGAGCTTCATCATTTTCACCAAGCTCCGCCTGAAGCCGGGCCAGACGGCGATAATCATCGACCTGAATCAGAGAAAAGGAAAAAAGGGTAACCAATTGCTGCCCCAAAACCGCTGCTGATTCATATTCCTGATTTTCAAGATATGCGGATGCCAACTCCCGCAGGGCCGCGGCCGCAACTGCGGATTTTTTTAATTCTTCAGGACGAGAAGCAAAAACATGTCGCGCCTCAACCAGTTTTTCTTGGCCTAACAGCGAAAAAACCTCACCTAAAAAAGCGAGAGGTACAACATCATCAACACTTGCACTTTCACTTTGCAGCTCCTTAAAAAGAATTTGGGATTTGACAAAAGAGTCCAGAAAATAGAGCGACCAGCTACGGGCAAGATCAGCCTGACGCTGCAACATATCACTCCCGGAAGCGGGCCGGGGCAAAGCCGTAAGATAGTTGAGTGCGGCTTGATAGTCACGCTGATTAAAAGAAATTGTCGCCAAACGATAAAGAGCGGCTCGATACTCCACCGCTTCGGGATAGCTATTCGTCAGCTGCAAAAACGCCAAACTCCCAGCTTCCGAGCGCCCATCAAGAAAAAGAGCGTCCCCCCCCCAAAAAAGGGAGGCTGCGGCCAATCGCCGATCAGCAGTTTGGGCAGCTTCGGCAAACCACTTGACCGCTGCCGGATACGCTTTCTCACGATAATCAAGCCAGGCCAGAGAGTAACACGAAAAGTGGTAAAATCGATTTGCCGGAACTTCGCTGACGGCTACAAAATGGATCCTGGAGGTACTATAATTCTCTTGGCGAAACGCGATCTCGGCCAACCAATAATGAAAATCGGGAACCAAGGTCGAATCACTGAATTTTTCAAGACCAGCCTGAAAATACTCTCCGGCATCATCCAGAAGACCATCAAGATACTTTTGCCGACCGCTGCGATAATAGCCTTCAGCCCCACTAAAACCCCGAGCCAGGGAAGCGGTAACCGGATTCCGGTAGGCGCAACCGGGAGTCTGGGCCGCCGCCGTCTCCCAATTGGGACTTGCCTCTCTCTCACTAGCCTCCAACGTCAGTTTATCAACCACCGGTTCAAGTTTGATTCCGGGAGCCAACGCCGGCAGCAGACCAAAATCACGAAAACCCTCAAGCCGAGCATTGTCCTCACCAATCACCACAATCTCAGGCAACTGCAATCCGGCGCCCGATTGATTCGAGAAAAGGGGCTCCTGCCAGGAAAAAACAAACATGGCAATCAAAAGCCAGGCGGTAATATTTCTAATTCGTGACATAAATTTGTACTTTATAGAGGTGCCAGTTCATGACCGGGCAAAAGCATTTGAGCTTCGCCTAACGTAAAACGACCTGAAGATATCCACTCTTTCAGGGTGTCGGCAATCTCTAAAGCCCGGCTATAGCTGGAGAGCGGGGTGGATGGGGTTTTTTTGCCGTTGACCTCAATCATCCCGCTTTTCAGATCAGCATAACTAACCTCACCATAACTTCTGGAGACAGCCATTGGATAATCGTAACCATAATCTATGACCTGAGTATAGAGATCGGCATCACGAACTGCGGTAAATTGCGCCATCTGCTCATTAAGAATCGGAATCGGAATCCCGACGCCGACCGCCAGGCTGCAACCATAACCCAACATACTAACCCCAACCAACCAGCGCGGCGACATATCCTTGAGGCTGCCGGTCAACATCAGGGTTCCAGCCCCCTCTTTGACCACGCCATTCTCCCCCCGAGCCACATTCGGACTATGCTGAGTACCACTCCAGGTCACAAAACCGATGCCGCCGCCTAAGAAAATTTTAGTCCCCAGGCCGGTGGTCAGATAGTAAGGATCATTAAAAAGAGGGCTAAGCTGACCCGCACTGCAATAGGTAGCATTGCCGCCTTTGGGCCGCAAAACCCCCATATAGGTGTAAATGGTTTTTTCCGCCAAATTAATAGCGCAGTTGTAGTTTTGATAAGCATTGCGAGGATTACAGAGGATCGCATTTGGCATCGACTCAAGATCGATATCCTTTTCCACAACTTTGCTCGGATAACAGTCCGTGCCGTAACCTTCCATATAGAGATGAACCTTCTTGCCCGCGACCAGATCCTGAATAACATGGCCGCCACCATAGCGGAACTGGCCGGGATGAACCTTGTTTAAGGGATCATCATCGCCGGCTTCGGTCGCACCAAGAAAAAAATCAACTGCCGCCACACCGCCATAGGCCGGAACTTTGTTAATCCAGGCCCGGCTCGCCCTGATCTTGGGTGAGGTGTGCCCGACATTAAGAAAAACCCCTGAAGAGCACATTGGCGCAAAAGTACCGGTGGTCACGACATCAACTTTGCGCGCCGCCTCTTCGGCACCATTTTTCTCAACAATACCGATCATCTCCTCGGCATTAACCACCACCACCTTGCCGCTTTTGATGCGCTCGTTGATCTCCTGGATCGATTTTTGTACTTTATAAGCCATCTTCTAAAAAACTCCTAACTAGTACCAAGTACCAACTCAAACAGTTCATCCTGGCGGCGCTCCATTACGGCGGAGATTTCCGCCGTAACGCCGACATGTTCGTAACCCAGGAGGTGAAGAATTCCGTGAATCAGGTAGTAGAGAACCCCCTCCTCAAGACTATAGCCGAGAGCCTCAGTCTCGCGCCGGGTAGTTTCCACCGAAACTACGACATCACCCAAGTGACCAGCTTCTCTCTCCTGCGGGAAAGATATCACATTAGTCGGCCGGGGACGACTAAAAAATTTTTCATTAAGTTCAGCAATCTGCCGGTCATCGAGCAACTCGACTTCAAGATCAAGCTCAACAATATCGAGTTCCACCAGAACCGGCGCCAACAACCGCCGTAAAATCTCCAACTCAAGCTTCTCAATCTTTTGGCGATCGCTAATATAAAAAGACATCAGTCCGCCTTATTCAGTTCCACCCTATTACAATCTTGTATGAGGGAGTTTTGGTTGTTTTCTGTAGCGTCTTGAAAAATTTCGTAGCATTTTCTTAGTGAAGCGCAGCCAAAAAAATTGCGGCTGTTTGAGCGAGGTACGAGTGAGTTCCGCAATTTTGGCGAAGCGAACTTAGAAAATCAAGAAAATTTTCATAAGAAGCGGAAGAAAATGACCAAAACTCCCGGATTAAATTCCAATCAACTTCCTGACCGGACATTACACCTTACAATCATATCGTTCATAGGCTGTAATTATTTTCTGCACCAGGGGGTGGCGAACGACATCGATCGCGCTCAAATGACAAAAACCAATCCCCTTGACCCCCTTAAGAATCTTTTGCACCGTAACCAGGCCCGACGCACAGTCTTCCGGCAGATCGGTTTGCGTCACATCACCGGTGATCACCGCTTGCGAAGCAAAGCCCAAGCGAGTCAAAAACATCTTCATCTGTTCATTGCTCGTATTCTGAGCCTCATCAAGAATCACAAAAGAGTCATTTAAGGTTCGCCCGCGCATAAAAGCCAGCGGAGCCACCTCGATAATACCTTTATCCAACATTTCCCGAGTCTTGTCAATCGAGATAAGATCATGCAGAGCGTCATAGAGAGGACGCAGGTAAGGATCGATCTTCTCCTGCAGATCTCCGGGCAAAAAACCTAAACGTTCGCCGGCTTCAACTGCGGGCCTGGTTAAAACAATCCGCTCAACTTTATGTTCATGCAGAGCGGCGATAGCCATCGCCATCGCCAAGTAGGTTTTCCCGGTACCGGCCGGGCCATCAGCAAAAACGATATCATGGCGTCTGATGGCGTCAATATAGAATTTCTGCCCCCGACTCTTGGGCGAGATAAAACGACGACGCCCTCCCTGGCCGCGGATATAGACTTTATCAAGAAAAATATCTTTTAAAACAGCTCCGGCATCAGCCGATTTTATGCGCCAGGCGTAATCGATATCGGCAACATACAAAGGATAACCGCCCGCCGCCAGATCGTAGAGTTCCTGCAATACATTAAGTGTCAGCTCCGCTTTTAGAGGGTCACCCTCAACCATAACCGTGGTGCCCCGAGTATTGATCGTCACTCCGGCACTATCGGAAAGCTGCTGCAGATATTCGCCGCCCTCACCAAAGAGAAGCTGCACCACCGCCGCATCGGCAAAATTCAATCTATACATTGATGAACTCGAAAAAAGTAACGGGATGGCTTACTACGCCCATCATACATTAAACCGCCTTAAGGAGTGCGGCAATAACCAACTCTTGCTCCTCCCCGGCCAGAAAAGGGTGCATCGGCAGGGAGAAAATCTCGGACGCAATTTTTTCGGCGACCGGAAAATCGCCGACCCGGTAACCCAGATCGGCAAATGCGGGCTGCAGATGCAGAGGTACGGGATAGTGAATCGCCACTGGAATCCCGGCCTTCTGGAGACCGGCGGTAACTTGGTCGCGCCGCTGCGAACGCAGCGAATATTGGGCAAAAACCGAAATACAACCATTCTCTACCTGAGGTGTAACAAAAGAATCACACAAGGCCTCGCTATACACGGCTGCGACTTGAACCCGACGACTTATCTCACCCTGAAAGTGGGGTAATTTAGCCAAGAGAATAGCGGCCTGCAGCGTATCAAGTCGACTGTTACAACCGATCATCTCGTGATAATAACGCTCTCTTTGACCATGATTGCGCAGACAACAAAGTTTTTCAGCAATCTCCACGTCGTCCGTAAACAACATGCCGCCATCACCATAACAGCCCAAAGGTTTGGCGGGGAAAAAAGAGGTTGCCGCAAGATCACCAAAGCTACCGCAACTGCGCCCCAAACGGGCAGCGCCCAACGATTGAGCCGCATCTTCGATAAGTTTCAGGCCATGTTTTTCAGCCAATTTTTCTATCTCTTGATAAGCGGCCGGATGACCGTAGAGATCGACCACAATAATAGCTTTGGTCGACTCGGTAATGGCGGCTTCCAACAGAGCTGGATCAAGATTATAGGTGCGCTCCTCAATATCAACAAAAACCGGCCGCGCTCCGGTCAAAACAATGGTCTCGGCCGTAGCGATAAAAGTGAAGGGAGTGGTGATCACCTCATCACCGGAACCCACCCCTGCAACCATCAAAGCCAATTGTAAAGCATCGGTTCCCGAGGCACAGGCAACCGCATGTTTGACGCCGACAAAATCGGCCAAAGCCTCTTCAAGTCCCTGCACTTGAGGGCCATTAATAAACTGAGCTGAGGTGGTCACCTCTTTGATGGCGGCATCAATCTCCACCTGATAAGCACGGTATTGCGCTTTTAAATCAACAAATTGCACTCTATACTCCTTTTTCCATGTAAATATTCGGCTTGATCTCTGGCCCTTATTAATTGTGGAGAAAATCAGCGAAATCTGGGGACATAACCTGATTCTCCAGAGGAAATCAGGATTGTGTACCCTGATTTCGCGGGTTAGCCGAAAATTTACATCTCCATTTCGGCCAAAAAGGTTGTCAGCTGCTCCACAACTTTTGCGACCTGAGGCAGAACCATTTGATAGTTACTCTCGTATTCAGAGACCAAATCGTCATCGCCGATATCAGTAACCCCTCTTAAAACCAGGGCCGGAATCCCCATTCTGTGCGCCACCCGCACAATTGAAGCCCCCTCCCAGTCGGCGGCAATGGCCTGGTGTCGGGTAAAGAGGGATTCTCTGATTTCGACGGTGTCGGCATTACGGTCGGCGGAAGCCAGGGGACCAACTGTAAGCTCAGGAAAACGGCGATTCAGCTCGGATAACAGAGAGAGATCGCAGTCAGTAACCGGCGCGGGTTTGTGTTCGCTGGTAAAATCATATTCAATCACCTGAGACGCTAACACCAAATCACCGACAACAAGCTCAGGATCAAGGGCTCCACAAGAACCGAAATTCAACACCAGATCAGCCTGAAAACGGTCGATCAACATCTGAGCGGTAGCCGCTGCCATAACCTTGCCGAGACCGGACGTCGTGGCAACAATTTCTTTACCCAAAAAATTGCGCCGGTAAAAATTACGCCCGGAAATCTTCTCCAGGCGCCAGTTACCAATCGCCAACAATGGTTGTAATTCATGCCGCAAAGCCGCAATCAGAGCAATATTTGAAAACACTTAAAAGACCTCAACAAAAAAATGTAACTACAACAAATTGAGAAGCTCGCCAATAGCTTCAGGATTCATGCGAGCTTGAACCGCCCCTAAACGGGCGGCTTCACCAGGCATCCCGTTGACAATGGAACTCTCCTCATCCTGGGCAATTGTCAAGTGACCCCGTTTACGCATAGCCAACAGCTCCAAAGCTCCGTCCCGACCCATACCGGTCAAGAGAATGCCAAGTGACAATGGTGCCGCAGGCTGCGCCAACGAACGAAAAAGAGAGGCCACCGCCGGCTTCACATTATATTCAGATGGTGCGTCAGTCAGACACAAACGACCTGCTGAGGAAAGCTCCAGATGACAACCATCCGGAGCAAAATAGACATGACCACAGAGCGGTTTTTCGTCATGCACTGCAATAGAGAGCGGCAAAGCAGCTTGTCCCTGCATCCAACTCAACATCCCCTCCAGAAAACCCTGACTAATATGCTGAACAATAAGAATCGGCAAGGGAAATGACGGGCTCAGTTTTGCCAGGAGACTCATTAGTACCATCGGGCCACCGGTCGAGGCCCCAATCGCAACAAGCTTCGGTGAACTGTTTTTTAACTCTTGGAAAATTGGACTCTGAATTTCTGAAACTTTGGGCTGCCCCAAAGATGCCGAAGGGGAAGCAAATGGTCGCCGAACCACTTTAACCGCAGCCATCAACTTGACTTTATGCAAAAGACTTTTGATCATCTCCTGCGCTCCAGAAGCTCCTATCCCTTTGGGTTTGGCCACTGCGGCCAAAGCCCCAGCTTCAATTGCACGATAGGTTTTTTCGGCTACACCATGATCTAAGTTAGCACTACAGATCACAATCGGCACTGGATTTTCCGCCATAATCCTTTGGGTTGCAGCAATCCCGTCGAGTTCAGGCATCTCGATATCCATAATCACGACATCAGGTTTTAAGCGCTTGACCTGGTCAACCGCTTCAAGACCATTGACTGCCGTACCGATCACCATCAACTCTGGTTCATCCTCAACCAAGGCGTTAAGATATTGAATAATGGTAGGCGAATCATCGACAATAAGAACCGAAATCATCAACCAACACCTTTTAGAGGTTTATCGTATAACCTGGCAACAGCCCGATCACGGCCTGCATCCTTGGCCTGGTAAAGACAATCATCGGCCAGACCGATCAGATCATACCCTGTAACCGAATCAACAACATTTACAGCCGGCAAAACCGCAACCCCGAAACTTGAGGTAATCGAGAATTCTCCACCGAGACCGTCAGCAAATTGCAAATCAGAGATGGCTTGACGCACTCTTTCACAAACCTGCAAGGCCCCATCATAGTCGGTCTCCGGCAAGATCACGACAAACTCTTCGCCACCATAACGAGCCACCCAATCGACACCAAACCGAATAGTCTCTTTTACGGTCTTGGCAAAAACCCTTAACACTTCATCACCAATCTGATGACCGTAAGTGTCATTAACTTTCTTGAAATGATCCAGATCGCACATCACTACA
>JAYEMC010000431.1:0-1734 GCA_034717935.1 Pseudomonadota bacterium
TAATCAAAACATATACTATGACTAGATCCTGTAAAGATCACCATTATTCTATTGTCATCGAAAGCAATAGACAGCAAACTGTGAACATGAACCGTGCCAGGTGGAATTATAGAGGAAATAAGTGTGCGTGAATCAGCACACTTAGCTAACTGTCTGTTTACGTAACGGTATTTATCAATGGTTGGCTTTCCCGTGGACGCAAGCTGAATAGATTGATTTTTTTGGTCAAATTTGTTCAAAGAGCAATCTTTATCACCAGGCTTATAGATTGACGGTGGCAAATAATTGTCTTCAATTTCAAATAGTTCAATTTCTTCGTAATTATTACCTGAGGTGGGTCTTTTTCTAAAGGCGGTACCCACATTGATATGTGAGAGAATGGCTACCCATTCTGATGGTTTTTGGGGCTCAAATGGTGGTTCTTTATGCAGTGAGATCAAGCCTTTTTGCTGTGAAGTCGTTTCGTGAAGCATTTCTGACGGTTTGTATTCTCCCGTTATATCAATAAGTCTTCTTGACACTTTAGAGAATCGTATTAACACACTTACAAGATTTTCACTTTGAACCTGGAGTAAACGGGCATATTCTTCAGTAATATTACTATATCCAAATAGTTTGGAAAAAACAGAAAGTTCCTTATTAGAAATTTTAATAATTCTATTTTGATGTCCTTTTAAATTCAATTTTCCTTCATTAGTTTTAAGTCCTGGTACTTTTTCCTCAATTTTATCGTGCATTCTGGAGCGCTCTATAGTAGATGGATGGTATAAATTAAAAATACATGTCATTGATATTTTAGCTAATGCATGACAACGAAATATATTTACACTAAACGTCCTATTTGTTTTTACATCATGAAAAAGCGGCAGAAAATTCTGAAACTGATAATGGTAAACTAGTTTTTTATAGTACACAGAACGAAATCTTCCTCCCTGGGCATCATCAAACACTCCTTCCGGGTGAAGCAGTCCGCCGATTCCGGTGTCAGCCAGAATTGCCCATGATTTGACAATAAAATTCTTATAGAGATTGGTCTGGATTCCGGCCAACAGCGGATATTCGTGATGGCTGTTTAAAAAGGTAACACCTCCTTCACCCCGGCGAAACTCATCCGTATAGAAGGCACGGTTTTGCAAGTCTTCTAATAATGGCAGCCTGGCCCGGTTATATTGGGCGCTTTTGGCCTCTTTAACCCCGAGAGTGACATCAAACTCGGCCAAAACCACCGCATCATTCCAGGAAGCTTTTACCCAGGGAGGATTTCCCAGAACCAAACTGAACCCCCGGTTTTCAGTTTCGACACCCAGGATTTCCGGAAACACCAGCTCCCAATGATGAAAATTCTGTTCTTCGGCCAGTTCATGGCTGATGCCAAACCATGAAACCGCTGCCGCCAGGTTCTCCGTATCCGGCACTTTCTCTGCCGCAGCTTTGACTAAAATTTCGACCTCGAAGCCAAGATGCACTGAAAGAAGCGGCCATGCGGCCCGATCCGGGGTTTTGTTGCCTAACAACAATCCTGCAGCCGCGAGAAAACTTTTTCGTTTAGGCAGGTCGTCGGCTTTATCCAGCGGCCAGAACCAGAAAGCGCACCAGGTATCCATGAGAAGTTTCAGGCGTTGAAAACTGCCGCTGGTCTCTTCGAGGATATCGCAAATGGTTTCCTGGTCTGCAAGCGACGGCCCCCTTTTTAAGGCCTTTTCACTGTTTGCGGGCTCGGGCCAGACTGAGGCC
>JAYEMC010000432.1:0-9086 GCA_034717935.1 Pseudomonadota bacterium
GTAAGACTGCTACATCGCTTTTGCGTCAAATACCCGAGGTAGGAGCCGTATGAGGTAATTCTTCACGTACGGATCTGTGCGGGGGGTGCCGGGCAACCGGCATTCCTACCGCGATCGATTTATTTCGATGGTGTTTCAGGATTTTCATTCGAGCCGTCATGAGGGTAAACGAAAGAACATCCTGTTTATCCTTTGTGCTCTTGGCGGCTTGAACGCAACGGGGGGAGAGCATAAAAAGAGTTTCGTAAAGTCGTTTAAGCCCCTGGGTGCAAAGATCGCAAAGAAAAACGAGGCGAGGTAAGAGAAAAACCGGGTCCTCGATTTATTTGAAGGCTAGCGGAGGTTCCAGGTAAAACCGTGGTCTGTCCCGGTTTTTCCGGTTTTTACTGTTTTCAGCTTATCGTGTCTCGGACATTTTGTAGATGCTGTTTTTCTCTCTTTTACCGACGGCGATGACAACGATAATAAGTGCCGATTTGCGTACTTCGTAAACCAGACGGTATCCGGCAGTGCGCAGTTTGATCTTGTATCTGTTCTTCCGCCCCGATAATTTGTCCGCAGGAATAGATGGGTTTTGCAGTCGTTCTTTTAGCTTCTTTTTGAATTGTGACTTGATACTGTAGTCAAGCTTGCGCCACTCCTTCAAGGCCTCATGTTTGAACCTGAGGCTATAATTCATCAATTGAAACCTCTATTTCGGGCTGGTCTTCACGTTTGTCGGCAATGGTGTTAAGTTCCATATCCTCAAGTTTTTCCATCAGGGCTTCATAGGTTTCTGCCGGTACACAGTAAAAAGCGGGTTTGTTGCGGTTTAAAATCGCTATCGGTGAACCCTCGCCCGAGGCCACTGTTCCCATGGGATTTTTCTTAAGTTCGGAAACACTGGCGGTAATTTCGGAAAGAACCAGTTGAGTCATTATCGAATCCTCCATTAGTTTTAGTACTATTAATAATGTCTTTAACAGGTCTTGTCAAGTGCCTATGCACAATTCCGGGGACATCTTACTTAACTTGAAGGAGAAAAGGGGGCAGGTTTATTTTTTTTGATCCATTTGATGGCAACCATAAATTTTACCTTTACAAAACAACCATTATCGTCTATTTGTACCCATACAAATAGACGATAAGGTGAAAAATCATGCTCACAAGAACCGCTTTGCAATATTTAAAAACCTGGAAAAACCGGCAGAGTAGAAAACCTCTCGTTATCAGAGGGGCGCGCCAGGTAGGGAAATCGTACCTGGTTCGCATTTTTGCCCAGGACGTCGAGTTGGAGCTTGTAGAGATAAACCTTGAGCTCGAAGAAGACTATGCAGATTGTTTTACGGCAAAAGATCCCAGCCGGATCATTACACTGCTTGAGTTGAAAACTTCGCAAAAAATAGTTCCGGGTAAAACTCTGCTTTTTCTTGATGAGATCCAGGTTGCGCCGCAAATTTTGGCCGCCCTGCGCTATTTTTATGAATTGTTACCTGAACTTCACGTCATTGCTGCCGGCTCTCTCCTTGAATTTGTCCTGGAGGAGCACACATTTTCAATGCCGGTGGGAAGAATAGAATACCTGCACCTCGGGCCCCTGACCTTTAAGGAGTTTCTGACCGGAACCAGCAGAGCTCAACTGAGAGAGTTCATTGAACAGTACCGCATTCAGGATAAATTACCATTGGTTATTCATAACGAACTTATGGAATTGCTTAAAATTTTTTGTGCCGTTGGGGGTATGCCGGAAGCGGCTCAGATATACCAAAACAGCGAATCCATGCTTGAAGTCGAGATGATCAAAAATTCAATTCTGATTACTTATCGTGATGATTTCAACAAATACAGTAAACGCGTCAAACATATCCGCTTGCAAAAAGTTTTCCAAAAATTGCCTCTGCAGGTGGGGCAAAAGCTTAAATATGTTAACCTGGATCGAAACGAGAAAAGTTCAGAATTAAAAGCTGCATTACACTTACTGGCCCTGGCCCGAGTGTACACACCAATTTACCATAGTGGTGCTAATGGTGTACCGCTAAAGGCTGAAAGCAACGAAAAGATGCAAAAACCGCTGTTTTTGGATGTGGGGTTACTCGTAACCGCCTGCGGAATGAGTTATGCTGATATTAGTAATGTGGATAAGATTACACTGATTAACTCCGGCCCGGTCTGTGAGCAGTTTGTTGGTCAGCACCTGCTTTATGCCCGGCCATATTATGAAGAACCTGAGCTTTTTTACTGGTGTCGGGAAAAACGGCAGGCATCATCGGAGGTTGATTATGTTCAGTCTTGCCACAATTTAATTTTTCCGGTGGAAGTCAAGGCCGGGAAAACCGGTACCCTGAAATCGTTACAGGTATTTGTTAAAGAGAAGGGCGTTGATCTGGGAGTCCGCTTTAATGCTGACCTGCCGACCCTTCATGAAGCAAAATTTTCTTTGCCGAAAACGTCCGGCACCTTCAAACTACTCTCTCTGCCCCTTTACATGGTCGAAGAACTGCCGAGAATTATTGACGACGCCATTTCGTAATTTTTTACAAGTTTATCTCTTATTAAAATTATATAGGTTGTTTTTTGTGGAAATACAACAAAAAGTATTAAGATTGTAAATAATCTTGTTTTTATAACTAATATTTGCTACTGTTCGATTTGTACAGGGTAAAAACGTTTGCATATGGACAGAACAAAGAGGTGAGGCTATGAAGATTAATCGGCGGTTGCATGGCGGGCTGATGATAAATAAAATTATCAAGGTCTCTTTTTTGATTTTTTTGATGATCTTTTCTCTCGCCTCCACGGGTAGTGCGGTGACCATTGAAGGGGTTAATAGCGGTGAAGATGTTTTTGCTTATGTCAATCGGGTAAAGGGCAAGTTTGATCTGACCCTCTACCAGCAGGTTATGGGGGCGGCCAACGCTTTCAAAGAGGGCGATGCTACGATTAAGGTTGCTGCCGACAATGAGACCACCCGGGTTTATGCGCGGATGCTGTTGCTCAACACCAAAGTCGGCGACATTCACGAACACCCTCTTTTTGTCGATGAATTGCAGAAGTTGGTCTGGCAGACTACCGATAAGGCCCAGTATGAAAAAGTCAAGGATATGGCGTTGGGCGAGCTTAAAATTTTTCTCCTGACTCGCAGTGAAGATGATATCAAAGGGATTATGTATGGTCTCAATAGTGATGTTATCGCCTGCGTGCCCAAGCTTATGAGCAATTCTGAACTTACCGCTCTGGGGCGGAAAGTTTTTAATCCGCTGCCGGGCGCCAAAATGGGGGCCAAGGGCTATCTCAGTGCCCGGGTTCAGCCCAACTCTCCGACCGATAATTCAGATGATATCCGCTGGCAGGTTTTTAATGCTTTCTCTTTTGCCACCGGCGATCTGCTGCTTGGAAATAATCCGGTTGACAGTAGTGTCGAAAGTGTCAAATCGGTTGAAGATACCCTCTCTGATGTGATTAAGGTTTTTGGCTTGGAAAAGACCATGCCCTGGTGTGTGCTTTCCCATATCGATGTCCAAGCCGAGGTCGAAAAGAAATATCCCGGTTCAACCGCCCTCTGGTTTCAGAGTCTGGCCGGGTGTGATCAGGCCAACGCTACTTTTGGGCTCACTAATGACGGGATGATGGAGTATGCCAAATCCCGTAAAGGCCAGCGCTATGGACTCTACTTTGAGACCGGGCAGGGGGCCGATTTTACCAACGGTGCCGGTAACGGTTTCGATATGGTCGTCCATGAATCGCGTAAATATGGTTTCTCCCGGGCGCTGCAACAGGAGCTGGAAAAAGTTCAGTCCGGCGGGGCCTGGCTCCATGTTAATGATGTTGCCGGTTTTATCGGGCCGGAAGTTTTCACCTCAAGGGAGCAGCTGGTCCGTTGCTGTCTCGAAGATATCGCCATGGGTAAACTGCACGGTTTGACCATCGGCCTTGATATCTGTTCAACCCTGCATATGACCGTCAGCCTTGATGATCTGCAATGGTGCCAGGATCAAATCGTTCCTGCCAACCCGGCTTATCTGATGGCTCTGCCGACTCGTAATGATCCCATGCTCAGCTATCTGACCACCAGTTATCAGGATCATGTCCGTTTGCGGGAAAAATTTGGCCTCAAGATTAATGATGCCATGTGGGATTTCTACAAACGCATAAAAATTATTGACGATAAGGGTGAATTCACTGAGCATGCCGGGGATCCGGTCTGGGTCTATTATCAGTACTGTCTGGCCAAAGGTGACAAACGCTCGCAGAAAGAGATTTATGCTGAAGGTAATCAAAAAATATTAGAAGTTGTCGATCGCGGGGTTGATCTGGCTTTAGGGTTTGGCGAAAAGGTTTACGATATCGAGCCGGAACTTGATAAACGGATTCACGATCTCTATGACGATGCCAAAATCTCTTTGTGGACCGAGTTTACGCCGGAATTTGTCAAAACCATTCCCAATGCGCTTGAGATTACCACCAAATCCGAAGATCGGGAAGAGTACATCGCCAATCCGGCCAGCGGCGAAGAGTTAAGCGAGGCGACGCTCGCAACTTTAGAGAAGTTACGTGATTCCTGGAGCGGTAAAAATCCTGATGTTCAGGTTGTTATTTCCGATGGTCTCAACGCTAAAGCCTTGATGGACGAAGGTCACCTGTTACTTTACCTTGAAGCCCTGGACAAAGATCTTAAAACTGCCGGTATGAGCGTATCGTCGAAGAATCTCGTGGTAACCAGCGGCCGGGTACGGGCCGGATATGAGATCGGTAATATCCTTTATGCCAAAGACAGCACGGCTAAAGCGGCAACTATCATTCATGTGATCGGTGAGCGGCCGGGCAGCGGTCATCACAATTTTTCCGTCTATATCGCCTCGCCCAAGGGCCAGGTCTGGCAGGATAAAAAGGTTGACCATGATATAGTCAGGGTTATCTCCGGAATCTCGGACACGGCTCTGCTCCCGTCGGAAGCCGCCGCCGAGACCGTGCGTTTGATCGAGAAAATAAATGCTCGCTAATTTCTTATATAAGGAGAAATAAACATGGCTGATAAAATTTTTCGCGTTAATATGGGTGATCTGAGTGTTAAAATTGAGGATGTCCCGGCCCCCTTGCAGGGACTTGGTGGACGGGGTTTGACTTCGACTATTGTTGCAACGGAAGTACCGCCGACCTGTCATCCACTGGGCAAATATAACAAGTTGGTCTTTGCCCCCGGCCTCCTCTCCGGGACGCGGGCGGCCAACTCCGGCCGACTTTCAGCCGGGGCTAAAAGTCCTCTGACTGAAGGGATTAAAGAGTCTAACGCCGGAGGCACTGCGGCCCAACTTATGGCTCGCATGGGTATTAAAGCTCTGATTGTTGAAGGAACCCCGGCCGAAGGCCGGTTTTATGCTTTAAAAGTTACGCCGGACGGGGTTGTTATTACGCCTGAAAAAGATCTTATTGGCGATGGGAATTTTGCTCTGATTGAAAAACTAAATGTTGCGGACAAGAAAGATTGTGGTCTTTTAAGTATCGGTCAGGCGGGCGAACGCCGCCAGCTCTCGGCCAATATCTCGGTTAAGGATCCGGATGGTAAATTGCGCAGCCTGGGCCGTGGCGGTTTAGGCGCGGTGATGGGTTCCAAAGGTCTGAAATATATCCTTATTGATGCCGCCAATGCTCCGAAAAGGGTTCCCGTGGCCGATGAAGAGAAGTTTAATACCGCCTCCAAAACCTTTGCCCGGGCGCTGCTCGATCATCCGGTTTGCGGTTCTGCTTTGGGCGCTTACGGTACCAATGTGCTGGTTAATATTGTTAATGAAGTTGGCGGGTTGCCGACGAAAAATTTTCGCACCGGTCAATATGATCAACATGAAATGATCAGTGGTGAAAAGATGTCCGAGATGATTGAAGCTCGGGGCGGCAAAGTCAAACATGGCTGTCATGCCGGCTGTGTTATGCAGTGTTCTCAGGTCTATGTTGATAAAGAGGGAAATTACGTCACCTCCGGCTTCGAATACGAGACGATCTGGGGCATGGGGGCGCACTGCTGTATTGACGATCTTGATATACTCGCCGAGGCTGACAGTGTTATGGATGATATCGGTGTCGACTCAATTGAGATGGCGGTGACTATCGGTGTGGCGATGGAAGCAGGTATTATAGAGTTCGGCGACGGCCCGGGGCTGCTTAAATTGTTGCAGGAGGTTAAAGAGGGGACTCCGTTGGGCCGGATTTTAGGTTCCGGGGCCGGGGTTACCGGCAAAGTTTACGGTTTAAGCCGGGTGCCGGTGGTTAAGAATCAGGCCATTCCGGCCTACGATCCGCGCTCGGTCAAGGGCATCGGTATTACCTACTGTACTTCAACTATGGGGGCCGACCATACCGCCGGTTACTCGGTCGCGACAAATATCCTTAAAAGTGGTGGTTTTATCGATCCGTTGCAGAAAGAGGGCCAGGTTGAACTCTCCCGTAACCTGCAGATTGCGACGGCAGCAATAGATAGTACCGGGCTCTGTCTCTTTATCGCCTTTGCCGTACTCGATGATGAAACTGCCCTGCCCGCAATTGTTGACATGCTTAATGCCCGTTTCGGTATCTCTTTAACGGCGGATGATGTGACCGCTTTAGGGATGTCGGTTCTCAAAACCGAACGGGCCTTTAACCAGGCCGCTGGGCTTACCAACGCCGACGACCGCCTGCCGGAATTTTTCGTTGACGAAAAAGTTCCGCCCCATAATGCCGTCTGGGACTTCACCGATGCCGAGATCGACGAATTCTGGAATTTCTAGAATAAACGCTTTCTCCTCAACTGCCTATTTGAAATTGTGTCGCTGAAATTGAGGCCGCCGGTTTGGTTGTTTCGGTGTAGGGGTTGGAATGAACAGTAATGAGTCTCTATTGTGTGTAGCGACATCCTTGAATCAGAGTTTGGCAAAAGGTATGATCTGACAGACCCGTTGCAGGTAGCGGAGTGGCAAACAGCGGGGTCTCTTGATAAGTGTACAGCTGTAGTAAAAAAAGCAACTCGAATTGCGGTGGAAATTATCATTTCAAAAGAGAAGCCTTAATATTTGCCAAGTCACCTGTTTGACTTGAGCCATATTATTGAACCGTTTTATACTACTAAGTGGGTAAAGGGATGGGTAACAGAAATCATGAGCATCATATTCTGCGGGTCGTGAAAACGGAGGTATAGAATAATGTGGCATCGTTTAAAATGGTGGATAATTTTACTTTTTGCTCTCATCATGCTCTGCGGGGCGGCGGCTCAAGCTCAGGAGGTTGCGGATAAGGCTACAGGTAAAGTTACAGGTGCTGCTCCAGTTTCAGATAATGTTACCGGTAATGTCTGGCCGTGCGAGATTGACGCGCCCGAGGCGACAATCGTTATCTACCAGCCCCAGCCTGAGAGTCTGGAGGGTAACATTTTGAAAGGTCGGATGGCGATCTCTCTTGAATTTAAAAACGGCGACGAGCCGCTGTTTGGTGCGATCTGGTTTACGGCTACACTTGACACCGACCACCGCGAACGACTTGCGATTTTGCGCGGGTTTAAAGTAACCGATGCTCGGATACCGTTTGAGGATGATGAAGACAAGGAGCATCTGGGGCGTTTTCGTCAGCTTCTTGAAAAAGAGGTGCCGAAATGGGAGTTGCCACTCTCGCTCGATCGTCTGCTGGCCTCCATAGAGACGGCTTCTACGCAAAATGAGATGGCGGAGCAGATTAAACACGATCCGCCCAAAATTATTTTTATACCGGAGCCAGCCATTCTTGTAACCCTTGATGGTGAACCCCGTCTGATCAGTGAAAAAGAGAGTTTATTGATGCGGGTTGTCAATACTCCATTTACGATTTTTTTGGTACCTGGGGATAAAACTTATTATCTCAATGCCGACCTGAAAACCTGGTACAAAGCATCAGATATTAAAGGTGAATGGCGGATTGCAGATCAAGTTCCAGCCGCCGTGGCCGAGCGGGCGCCAAAGCCGGATGAGGTTGATGATGAGGTCAAGGCTGACTATCCTGATAAAGATTTCAAGCCGGGGCCGGTGCCGAAAATTGTGGTCGCCACAGAACCGACTGAACTTATTTCGGCTACCGGAAAGCCCGAATATACGCCGATTAAGGGTATCGGACTGCTCTTTCTGAGTAATTCGGACAGCGACGTTTTTATGCTTATAGAGAGTCAGGAGATCTATATTCTTTTGGCCGGTCGCTGGTTTGCGAGCAAAAGTCTTGATGGCCCCTGGCACTATGTTCCAGGTGAAAAACTGCCCGCCGATTTTGCCGCTATCCCCGAAGATTCGGAGTTGGCGACGGTTCTTTATGCCGTGCCCGGAACCAATGCCGCGCGTGAGGCGGTTCTGGAAGCCCAGATTCCACAGACCGCCAGGGTCGACCGGAAAAAGGTTGATCTCGAGGTTGAGTATGACGGTAAACCGCGTTTTGAAACGATTACCGGTACCCGGATGATCTATGCGATCAACAGTGCTACGCCGGTGATCTATTGTAAACGTAAATATTATGCCTGTGATGATGCTGTCTGGTACATTTCTGAAGCCGCGACCGGCCCCTGGCGGGTGGCGGATGCGATTCCTGAAGAGATCTATACGATTCCACCCAAAAGTCCGGTTTACAATGTAACCCACGTCCGTATCTACAGTGTTACCCCGGACGATGTCTATATCGGTTATACACCGGGTTATACACAAACTCACGTCTACGGGCCAACCGTGGTTTATGGTACCGGTTACAGCTATCCTTACTGGTATGGTACCGTCTACTATCCATACCCGGTAACCTATGGTTTTCAGGTGCGTTACAATTCGTGGGGCGGCTGGGGTTTTGGTTTCAGCTATAGTAACGGTCCTTTTAATTTCTATTACGGCAGCGGCTACTATGGCGGCTGGTGGGGGCCGGGTTATTATTGCGGCTATCGTCGTGGCTATCGGCATGGTCACCGACATGGCCATGGTCATGGGGGCGGTTACCGGCCCGGCCATCATCGACCCCGGCCCGATCTTTATCGGAGTAGGGGTAATCGAAATCGGGGCGTCAGGCCGGAACTCAGGCCCGGTCGGGCTGGCGGTAGCGGAGCGAAACCATCGCTCAGACCGAGACGTGGCGGTGACGGG
>JAYEMC010000433.1:0-9082 GCA_034717935.1 Pseudomonadota bacterium
TCAACAGCATTTTATCAATCATCCCGCTTTACAAAAAAACAGTATTTGTGCTACTGTCAGTAATTGAAAAAATCAACATCCCGGCATCACTGCGGGCGGGACGAGTGATAAAACACTCTTCGTTATGGTCAATACAATTGATTTTATATACTGTCTTCTGGATATGTGTAAAAGTATTGCGGGAATACTTCCAAGTGATTGCGCGGATCTGCTCATTAGCTCAGGACTCTTCAAGGGTCTTCAGTCTGTTATGGCGTCCGTTATTGAAGATCCAGGCCTCATAACACAAATCAACAGTGACACAGAGAAAAGCATACTCAGCGATTTTGCCGGCTGCATATGCAGCCTTAGCTCCATTCACACATTTGAGACTGTAAATGAAGCTCTTGATTTTGCCTCTGCTTTCAACTGGGTTGTAGAAGATATCGCCTGGAATAATTTCATTGCATACATAGGTAGAGACTTTGACGCATATGATGACATTCTCCTAGAGCCAAAGAACACCGTTATTGGAAGCTGGTACTGGTGTGACGATGCAAACTGTTCCCAAGCTTATGAACCTGGAGAGGGAAGACAGAACATGATACTATACGGTCCAGAGAAAAATTACAAAGCATCTGTAGACGGGTTCGGCGACGGTACATGGACAATGGAAGGAGGATCCACTGTGACGATAGTGGTAACTAACATAGATGATCGTACATATACTTTTGAAGGAAAAGCAGTGGATGGATGTCAAAGAATAATTGATGGTAGATACATTGAAACCAGTAATTTCCCCATAGACATAATAAATCATTGCTGGTTTGCGCAAAAATATAAGTAGGATAAGCAGGGTGAACCCAATCGATTAGTGAGCCCTCTTATGTCAGTTTCACATCAGATCAGGGAGTGGTCGGTTTTTTCCTTAACGGTTCTGTAGGTAAACTCGACGGTTCTAAGGCTCTGTAGCGCGGTCAAATTGTTCGAAAAAGCAAAAGATTGTTTGTCTGATAGCATGAATGGTAGAGCGAAACCGGCTCCAGTAGGCTTTGGGACGGAGTCGGCGAACAGCTCCGCCGCGGGGGGGGGGGCAACGAAGACAACGCAAAAAAACTGCCGGGGGCAGATAGTCGAAATAAGTGAGGATAAAGATTTGACCCCACTTGGAGGATTGGGGGTTCAACTGGCAATTTTTTTGTCACAATAAAACTTAATTTAGAAGGGGAATGAGATGAAAATCATCAGTTCTTTATTGGTTTCAGTGGTAACCGCAGTTATGGTTTTTACGATTTCTCCGGTTTTGGCGGGCGACTCTTTTGTCGACCTCTTTTCACAAACAAAAATCTGTTTTTCGCATATTGCCATCAACGATGGTTGGGAAACTGAGGTTGCAGTTTTAAACCCAACCACAAAAGTGGTTAGTGGAAATTTAACTTTCTATACTAATAACGGAACCCAACTGGGTGAGGCTTTTCCTTTAACAATTAACGCAAACGGACGTTATCAGGTTGTGGTGGGAGAAACCTTTACCAAACGTGGAACTATTGAGTATATAATTTTCAGGGCTCCGGTTTACGGCTTAAAAGGTTACTCGAAATTTTATAATGCGACAACCAGAGCTTCGATTATGGCCTCTACACCTCAAACCACTGGCCTTTTTACTAAACTTGATCATGACGGCTGGACCGGAATCGCTTTTGTCAATACTGCAGATATAGAGGCTACGGTTATTTTAACAGCTTACAGTGATGCAGGGGAGGAAATGGCCGTTTCGACGTTACAGGTTAAGGCGGGGGAAAAGGTTGTTAATTTTGCACAAGATCTTTTTGTCCAGCAATCGATCAGCGGAGCCTCCTATATTCGTTTTGATTCAGACCAGGGTATAGTTGCTTTCTTCCTTAACGGTTCGAGTGATTATTCAAAACTTGATGGATCTAAGGCTCTGTAGTTTCGACAAAGCTCTTTTCATGACAATCTTGATGCACTCATAAAAAGTTACAAAAGGAATAGGTGCTCTGGCTACCGGTGGTGACACATTATCCATATCAGTTGCTCTTGAGGCGTTTGCCGCACCGGTAGATCTGTATTTGGGCTTTGCTCTACCCTATTCGAACACTATCTTTCTTGTCGATGATAATGATGAGCTGCACGATATTGGAGAAGGGTTGATTCCCTGGGCAAGCGATGTCAGAGAACCATTCGAGAAAACACTGTTTTCCGGCATTTCAAAGACAGAGTTACCAGCAGGTAATTACCAGGCATACCTTTTAGCCGTACCCGGTGGAGATGATTCGCTGGAAAATTCAGGTTTTTATGACCACAGTTTCGATGTTCCCACGGTCGTGTGTGACGGGTTAATGACTGACGGCCTGATGGAGCAGATATCAAAATCATTTACCTGTAATATCACCCCTACATATCGACGCCATTTAACCGGTTCCGAAAGAGTGTTCTTTTATGAATCACCATTTCATATTGATGGCGATTATTAAGTTGAAAGCGTCAAACTTTAGAATAGTAAGGGGTACGGCATCAAACGATACAGTACCCCTTTATTAATGAGTCAATATCAATAACCAAAAACTCTAGCCGTTCAAGATATCGGCCAGGTCCGGCAAAATTGTCGGCAGTTCGTCGATCAGTTTCTTGACTGCATTGACCGAATTATCGAACATCGCCTGCTCGGTTTCATTAAGTTCGAATTCAACAATCGCCTCAACCCCTTTGGAGCCCAGAACACAGGGTACGCCAACATAATAATTGTCAACCCCAAATTCGCCTTTAAGCAGCGCACAGACCGGCAGCACCCGTTTCTGATCCCGTAAAATTGCCTCCGCCATTGCAATCGCAGAAGAGGCCGGGCTGTAGAAAGCTGAACCGTTGCCCAGCAATTTGACAACTTCACCACCCGCCATCTTGGTGCGTTCAACCATAGCATCCATAACTTCCTGAGCCTTGGCTTGATCGCCGCCATATTTACGAACCAACTGCTCCATCACCGGAATACCGTTGACATTGGCATAACGGACAATCGGCACCATAGTGTCACCGTGACCGCCCAGCACCATCGCATTCACATCGCGAGCGGAAACTCCGAGCTCCCAGGCGATAAACGCGCAGAAACGGTTGGAGTCAAGGACTCCGGCCTGACCGATAACCCGTTCTGAGGGAAATCCGGTGACCTTCTGACATAAAGTCACCATCGCATCCAGCGGATTGGAGATAATAATAACGAAAGCATCAGGAGCATGCTCTTTAATCCCTTCCGAGACCTGTTTCATGATTTTCGAGTTAATCCCTAAAAGATCATCCCGGCTCATACCCGGTTTGCGCGGCAGACCAGCGGTAACAATAACAATATCCGAACCGGCGATATCGGTGTAGCTATTAGTTCCCTTCAGATCAACATCAAATTGATCGATCCGGGCAACTTCGGCCAGATCAAGCATCTTCCCCTGCGGCAGACCCTCGACGATATCAAACAGAACAACATCACCAAGCTCTCTCTGGGCACACAATTGGGCCAGCACACCACCAATCTGCCCGCCACCAATCAATGAAATTTTCGCTCTCTTCATTATTCATCCCCCCACTAAAAAATAACTGGTTAAACCAAAAAAAATGGCTCCATAAAAAATCACGGTGCTAACTTTCAAGACGAATGTATACAGTATGCAAAAGGGCAAAAGATGTCAAGAAAAAAAGTATTGCAGATTTTTTAATTGACAGAGCCAAAAGTGAACAGTAAGCTGAGTAGTTACAGATAAAGGAGAATTGTCATGGCTGAAAAAAGTAAAGTAAGTGCTTTGATTTTAGGATTGTCAATCTGTTTGGGCCTGGCGTTGCTGGGCTTTCTGCTCGGTGATGCCGCCCTCACGATCAAAGGGCTTGAGCGCAGCGTCAAAGTTAAAGGCCTCTCCGAACATGAATATCCGGCCGATATCGTTATCTGGCCGATCCGGTTTGTTGCAGCGGACAATGACCTGCAAAATATTTACCAGACCCTTGAAGAAAATACCGACAAAATTATCTCTTTTCTGAAACAGCACAAGATCAAAGCCAGCGATATATCCAGCAATCCGCCGGCAATTACCGATAAGTCAGCTCAAAGATACACCAACTCGGCAAAACCGCAATTTCGCTACAGTGCTGTGCAAACTGTAAGCGTATACTCCGGCGACATCGCAACGGTACGCTCGGCGATGGGCGCATTGGCTGAACTCGGCAAAGAGGGCATCGTCTTCAACCGCGAAGACTATGATGCCAAACCGGAATATATTTTCACCAAACTCAATGAGGTAAAACCGGAAATGATCGAAGAGGCGACCCGAAAAGCCCGGGCCGTGGCATTGAAATTTGCCCAGGATTCGCAAAGTAAACTTGGCAAAATCAAGCGCGCCTCACAAGGCCAATTCAGTATCTCTCCTCGTGACAAAAGTACGCCGTACATGAAACGAGTCCGCGTAGTCTCGACGGTTGAATACTATCTTTCAGATTAAAGGATAGTGATGATTGAGAAGAGTGATAAACCGAGAATTATTGTGGTTGGCGGTGGAGCGGCCGGGCTTATGGCAGCCGGAACGGCGGCTAAAGCCGGGGCCCGGGTTCTGCTCCTGGAGAAGATGAAACAGCCGGGACGTAAGCTGGCGATCACCGGTAAGGGGCGCTGCAACCTGACCAACAGTGCCGAGATAAGTGATTGCATTGCCCATTTCGGCAACAATGGTCGCTTTTTGCGGCAGGCTTTCCATCGTTTCTTTAATCACGATTTGATCAATTTTTTTGCCAAAAACGGCCTCAAAACGGTTACAGAACGTGGAGGCCGGGTTTTCCCCGCCAATGGTAAAGCCCCTGAAGTTGTCAAGGTTTTACGACAGTGGCTCAATAAAAACGGAGTCACTATCCGGCTCTCAAGCCCGGTTGAAGAACTGATGGTGAAAGATGAGCAAGTTGTCGGTGTCGTCGCTAAAGGAGAAAAATTCCCCGCCACGGCTGTCATCCTGGCCACCGGTGGTGCCTCCTATCCCTTAACCGGTTCGACCGGCGAAGGATATCGCCTGGCAAAAAGTGTCAAACACAATATCATCCCTCCACGCCCGGCCTTGGTACCTCTAATATTTGAACAAACTTCTAGTTCTGACAAAGAAATTTTCAGAAAACTATCCGGGCTCTCACTACGCAACATCGCCGTTCGCCTTTTAATCAACAACAAAAAGATAAAGGAGGTTTTCGGGGAACTGCTTTTTACGGAAGATGGAATCAGTGGGCCTGCGGTTTTAACTTTGAGTGGGGATGTAGTAGATGCCTTGAAAAACCAGGATAAAGTCTGCATCTCACTTGACCTCAAACCAGCCCTGGATGAAAAAAAACTTGAGGCCCGACTTTTGCGCGACCTTCAAAGTCGAGGCAAAGAGAGTCTTGACTCTCTGCTTCGAGGCTTATTGCCCAAAGAGATGGTAGCCTACTGTCTTGAGATCAATGAGATCAACCCGCAACACCAGGGGCACCATGTAACCGCCAAGGAAAGAAAGCGGCTTCGAGCCTGGTTAAAAGATTGCCGCCTGCCAATCAGCGACCACCGCCCTCTGGCTGAAGCGATCATTACAGCTGGTGGCGTCGACACCAAAGAGATCGACCCAAAAACCATGGCCTCGCGCCGGATCAAAAACCTCTTTTTCGCGGGAGAGCTCCTTAACATTCAAGCCGACACCGGTGGCTACAACCTGCAAGCCGCCTTCTCGACCGGACACCTGGCCGGCAAAGCCGCAGCCCAGCTAGCAATCCAAATAAAATCTTGATCATCAATAAAACTGTTTTTCTGATGATTTTTATAACCATGATCTGAATAAACCGAAACAAAAACAGCCTGCAACTATCTCTGTAACTTTATGCCTAAAAACAACAATTAGGCCTTGACAAAACATTGTTTTCAGATTACCCCAATATGGATATAAACTTTAAGGTAATGCTGGAAAGCATTTAATCACAAAAAAATAGAGCAAGGAGGTATCATGAAAACATCGGTCCGGAGAACCTTTCTTTACATCGTCATGATTACGCTGGCCAGCATGTTGCTGTGGAGTTGTGCAAGCAGCAAGAAACCAGCAGAGGTAAAATGCGCGGGAGCCGTGGAATGGCAGATCTGTGAAGATGCCGAAATCACCTCTTTTTCCTGTGAACTCGGCTCTTTCAAGAAAAAACCGGCCCTCGTCTATACGATCGCCGTCAAAAACACCAGCGATAAAGCCCATCGTTACCGCCTCAACATTTTTCTGCTTGATCAAGATAAGGCTGCCGGTCATCTGGTACCGCGCAAGGGAAAACCACCGGTCGTCAAAGCGGGCGAAACGGTCACCGTTAAAGTACCTTTTTTCAAAGCAACCGAAACATCCGCTAAGATGTTGGTTATCCTGAAAACCATCGGCGAATAAATTGCAATTTAGTGCATTAAACAGGAGATAAAGTATCATGACAAAAAAATTAACTTTCATTCTGGCTCTGGTCGCGGCCTTGGGCTTTATTTTCGCTTTTCAAGCGGAGCAGGCGAACGCTCGCACCCGTTTCATCTCAATCGGCACCGGCGGGACTGGCGGAGTTTACTATCCTTACGGTGGCGGTGTAGCCGAGATCTGGACAAAAAAAGTGAAGGGCGTCAAAGCGGTAGCCGAGGTTACCGGAGCCTCCGTGGAAAACACCAAACTCTGCCATAAAGGGGAGACCTTGTTTGGTGAGATTATGAGTGATGTCGCTTTCCAGGCCTATACCGGAACCGGCAAATTTAAAGATAAACCGCAAAAGATCAGGGGTATGTTTGTCATGTATCCCAACGTCTACCATATCGTTACCCGTCAGGATTCGGGGATTAAAAGTATTGCTGATCTTAAAGGAAAAAAGGTCTCCGTCGGAGCTCCGGGCAGTGGCACCGAGTTCATGACCAACCTGATTCTTGAAGGCGCTCTCGACGTTCCCTATGACTCTTTTAACGTTTTTCGCCTCTCATTTAACGAAAATGCCAATGCTTTAAAAGATAATTCCATCAAAGCCGGCATCTGGTGTGTCGCGCCGCCGACCTCATCAATCATGGATTTGGCCACCACTCATAAAATCAGCGTCATCCCGTTCAGCCAGAAAGAGATTGATAAAGTAACCAGCAAATATCCTTTCTACGCGGGCTACACCCTGCCTGCCGGAACCTATAACGGCCAAGATCAGGATGTCTACACGGCTTCTGTCTGGAACACTTTTATCTGCAACGCCGACCTTGATGATGACCTTGTTTACAAACTCACCAAAGCGGTCTTTGAGAACCAGGAGTTCCTGATGAAAATCCACCATTTTGCCAAATACACAACCCCTGAAAATGCGGTTAAATATTCGGCTATCCCTCTACATCCCGGTGCGATCAAATATCTCAAAGAGAAAGGAATCGAAGTTCCCAAGCGCCTGATTGCAAAATAGATGAAAAATTATAAATCCCGGTATCCAAGTCGTTTATGGTTACCGGGATTACTTTTGTTCTGTACAATCTGGCTGCATTCAAGCCTAAGTCTCGGGGTTGGCCCGGATAGCGCCCCGCAGCTTATTGTCAGCAACTTTTCAACAGCCGAAGTCATTGCATCTCTTAAAATTAAAAGTGGCGATCGCTTCACGATTCGCTATATTCATTCAGTTGATAAGACCCCAATCTTTGAAGAGTTTCGCCTTGACCGGAAAAAGGGTCTGGTACTGGAAAAAACCTGGTTCACAATGTTTGGTGCCGGTCTCGGACATTGGCCGGGACATGGGGATTTAAGCCAGAATTCTAAGTGGATTACGATCGACAATATCGAACAGCCTTTGGGCAGTTTCATTCTTCGTATCGGTTCTCTAAGCGTCGGACACACCATTATTTATCGTGAACAAGAGATCAATCTTTCAAGACTGGCCCCAGGGACGCGGGCCTTGGTTGAATTTAAATAACTGCTTGGGCGTTCAACCGTAAAACTATAACTAACAGCGACGAACTTTGCTTCGCCCTCATTAACGGGGTCACATCTTGACAAATGGCGGATTTAAATTTTGGTTTTGCACAAAGCTTACGGCCGCCAAGTGTCGAGAAATGCCCCCAGCCGAGATAGAAACCAAAAAGGTTTCTTTTATCTTTGTTAATTTGCATCTATTTGTGGTTGAAAAAGCAGAACCATAAATAGATACAAATTAACTCAAATTGAAATTAGATCCAAAAAAATTCTCGTATACTTTTGTGGCTAAAAAACTATGCAAAAAGAGACCCCTTCGGTAAAAAATAACGATCACATCGTCATCGAAGAGGAAACCGCCAGTGCCCAGCGTAACTTACGCGGGATTCTGGCCTTAAGCGTGACTGCGGTTGCCATTACGCTCTCCCTGTTTCAGCTCTATACGGCCGGTATCGCCCCGTTGGCGGCCATCTACCAACGCTCAGTTCACCTGGTTCTGATTCTGGTTCTGGTTTTTGCCCTCTATCCGCCAATCAAGTGCGCCGCCAAAGACAAAATCGACATTTACTTAATCATTGACGGATTCTTGATCCTGCTGGCCCTGACCATCGGCGCCTATATCTGGATCGAATTTGACGCCATCGTCGAACGCCAGGGTGACTGGATAACCACTGATGTCGTCATGGGAAGTATCGCTCTCTGCCTGGTCATGGAGGCAACCCGCCGGGTTATCGGCCTCTTCATGTCGGCAATCGCCATAATTTTTCTTCTCTTCACCTATTTCGGCCCCTGGATGCCCGATCTCTTAGCCCATAAAGGCTACAGTATCGAGCGTATCGTCACCACTTTATATCTAACCACGGAAGGAATCTGGGGGCTGCCGACCGGGGTTGCGGCGACCTTTGTTTTTGTCTTTATTCTTTTCGGCTCTTTTCTGGAACGTACCGGCGGCGGTGATTTTTTCATCGACCTGGCTTATGCCTTAACCGGCCGCATGACCGGCGGCCCCGCTAAAACCGCAATTTTGGCGAGTGGTTTTATGGGCTCGGTATCAGGCTCGGCGGTCGCCAATGTCGTCACCACCGGCTCCTTTACGATTCCGATGATGAAAAAAGTCGGTTACAGGCCCCACGTCGCCGGAG
>JAYEMC010000434.1:0-1729 GCA_034717935.1 Pseudomonadota bacterium
CTGTGACCACCCCCGACAGCCGCCCCCCCCATCGAGACGCAGGTCATCAAGAGCGATATCGAGAGAGGCGGCGATATCGGTTATTTCATCGGCAAGATTTTCGAGCAAATCCTTAAAATCGGTCTCATTAATTGCAAAAGCACTCCCGGCCAGCAGGCTTAAAGCTTCCACCTTTTGCCGGTATTGAACTTTATTTTCAGAGCCGCTCGAAACCTCATCACCAGTTTGCAAATCAAGCAGATGGGCCATCTGATTGGCCAGTATCACATAAGACCTAATGCCCGGCAACGACTCGGTAAAATTGCGCCAATCGGCACCGGGACGATGCCGACCGATAACCCGAACCAACTCTATCGGCAACCCCCAAGATTGAGCGAGCAAAGATCCCACCTCTTGATGATTACAGTAAAAAGCTTCATTTTCAGCCCGACAAAGGTCAAATTCCACATCCTGGCCGCACTTTTCGAGAATCCCTGCATAAGCTTCGCCGTGCAGATGACCAAGAATAAGTTTACCAACATCATGAAGCAGACCAGCAACAAAAGCGACCTCAGTCTCTTTAAAAGCATCAGCCCGGGCGAGCTCGCGGGCGAGCAGCGCGGTCGCCAGAGAGTGGCGCCACAAACGCCGGTAAACCGACCAACGCGGCACCAGCGTAAACATTTTCGAGACACTTAGACCTAAAACCAGACGGCGGATATTATCAAATCCTAAAATCACAATCGCCCGGCTGATAGTTGTGATTTTGGTTCCCCGAGGGTTGTAAAAGGTCGAGTTGGCAACCTTTAAAACCTGGGCCGTCAAGGAAGGATCATCCAAAATTGCCCGGCCCAATTCTTCGCCACCGATCTCAGGATTTTCGAGCGCCGCTTCCACCCGCAAAAGAATTTGCGGCAACTGCGGAATCCGTTTTTCGCTATCGATAAAACGTTTAACCTGAGCCAAGGCTTTGACTTTACTATCAACTGTTGTCATTAGAACCAACCCGCATTTCAACTTCAAGCGTGACCTGGCAACCCTGATCACTGCCGCCGATTTCCATGGAACCTTCGAGTTTAGAAGCGATCAGGCGGGCCAGACTCAAACCCATCCCCCAAGATGAGTGACGGTTTTCGCCTGAAGCACCACAAATAAAGGGTTGCTGCAACTCTTTAAGTTTCGCCGGTTCAATCCCGGGACCGGTATCACGAATGGTTACAATTAAGCGCAAAACCCCTTCCGAAATTTCTTCGGTCTCCGCATTACATACAACAATACCGCCGGAGGGGCTGTTCTGTAAAGCATTTTCAAGAATCTCCCAGATCATGGCTCGCAGCAGTTCGGCATCGGTAACTACCCGCTCAGGCAACTCTCCGACAGTCTGAAATATGATGGTCAAACCAATCGCCTCAGCCCGTCGCTTAGCCATACTGTTAAGTTCGGCAAAAAATTGGGGCAACTCTAAAACGGCTGCAACCGGTTTTTTTTCACCAACCTCAAGAGCATTGAAAAGGTAAACTTTCTCAAGACCGGCAAGGGCCTCCCGACAGGTCTGCTTGATCTCGACTACAAGTTTACGACTCTCTTCATCGATCTCCCCCATCTCAAGATTGATCGCCTGACTCGAAACATAGTTCAAAAGCCCCTGCACCCGCTCCAGCGAACGGCGCTGGGAGTTGGTTTTACGAAGATAGATCTCACTCGCCACCTTTTTTGTCTGAGAGACGGTTTTGCGGCCATCATCGAGTTC
>JAYEMC010000435.1:0-9046 GCA_034717935.1 Pseudomonadota bacterium
AAAGAGCAAAAATTGATGGCTCATATTTATCAGCAGCTCCAGTTACCGAAAGCTGCAGCGGTTGTCTGGGAGAACGTTTTCACGAAAGATGAGCCTTCCCGGCGGGAACTTGAGACGCTGGTAGTTCTCTACCGGCAGAGCGGGCAGGTGGACAGAGCTCTGGAAACTCTGGATCGTTTACAAAAATTTGCTCCGGAATCCGATACCGCTTTTGATGTCGACTTTAGGCGAGGTAAAATTCTTTACTATGCCGGTCGCTACCAGGAAGCTTACGACATTTTTACAAAACTTGAAACTATTACCAAAGAGGATGGCTATCAGCACCTTTTGGCCGGCTACTGCGCCTGGAATGAAAACAACTTTCCCGCTGCCGCCGCATCCTGGCAAAAAGCCGCCAACTATCCCGTCTGGCGAGAGCGATCTCTTGATCTGCTACGTACTTTGGAACCTTTTAATTCTGATTAATTTTTTTAGCTCTCTTTAGGAGGAGGTCAACATGAAAGAAAAAGTAAAAATTGGTATAATTATCTGTGACCGCTATCGCCGCTGTGCCGGTGGAAAATGTTTTAGATCATTGCGCAACCGGGAGGGTGCCTTCAGCCGCTACAAGGATGTTGAGGTTGAAGCGGTCGGGTATACTTCATGCGACGGGTGTCCCGGCGGCAATGTTGAATATGCTGTGGAGGAGATGAAGGCCAATGGTGCCACGGTGATACATCTTGCCACCGGATTAGTGGTCGGCTATCCTCCATGTCCGCATATCACCTATTTTTATGACTTTATCAAAACTCGATATGGTCTTGAAGTGGTTTACGGTACGCATCCGATACCGCAAAAATATCTCGATATGCACGATCAGTTGGGAACCTGGGAGAGCCCTGAGTGGCAAAAGATTATTCAACCGACATTGGTGGATCCGGAAACCCGTTTAGCTTACAATTGATCTATGTCCAAATTAACTGTAACCGGCCTTATTTATCATCATCTCGGCCCCTTTGATCTGATTGTTGAAGCGGGTGAAATAGTCTCTCTCTCGGGGTCTTCAGGAGCCGGGAAGAGTTTGCTTTTACGGGCTCTGGCCGATCTTGATCCACATGACGGCGAGGTTCTTCTGGATGGTCAATCATCGCAAATCTGGCCCGCCCCACAATGGCGGCGACGGGTTGGATTGCTTCCGGCCGAAAGCCAGTGGTGGCATGATACGGTCGGCGAACATCTGCAAAAATCGGTGGCTCCTGAAAGGTTAGCCGCCTTAGGTTTTGCGAGCCAGGTTATGAGTTGGTCGATAACCCGGCTCTCATCGGGTGAAAAACAGCGGCTGGCAATTTTACGTTTGCTGCAGAACCGGCCGGAGGTCTTGTTGCTTGATGAACCGACGGCTAACCTTGATCCGGAGAATGCCGAACAGGTTGAGAATCTTTTTCTCAGATACCAGCGTGAGCATGATGCTGCCATCCTCTGGGTGACCCATGATCTTGATCAGGGCCGCCG
This sequence comes from Pseudomonadota bacterium, assembly GCA_034717935.1. Lineage (GTDB taxonomy): Bacteria > Desulfobacterota > Anaeroferrophillalia > Anaeroferrophillales > Tharpellaceae > Tharpella. The sequence continues at coordinate 1,492 of JAYEMC010000435.1, forward strand.
TCTCGGCGGGCGTCATTACCGGATTGAAAATGGTCGACTTGATCTGATTGCCGCCGGAGAGAAACCATGAATGTTATCCCGCTGACACCATTCGACCTGCTTCTGACCTCTCTGCTGGTTGTCGCCCTGGCCCTTCTATCCCTGCCTCTGCGTCTTGAGATGGCCGGGCAGATTATGGTTGCAGCTCTGCGCACGACGATTCAACTTCTGCTCATCGGTTTTATTCTCAAGTGGCTTTTTACAACGGCTGGGCCGATTTGGATCGCCATCTTAAGTTTTTTCATGCTTCTTAACGCCGGATGGGAGGTTTCACGCCGCCAGAAGCGCCATTTTAAAGGGCTCTGGGGTTTTGGCATCGGTACCCTGTCGATGTTTCTGACCTCTTTTCCGATGCTCATTTTTACGCTGATCGTGATTATCAACAACCAGCCCTGGTATGAGCCCCGCTATGCCATTCCTCTGCTCGGGATGTTGCTGGGCAATACCATGAATGGTGTCTCCTTAGGTTTTGACCGGCTCTTGCATAATGTATGGCAACAGCGCCAAATTATCGAAAACCGCCTGATGTTGGGAGAGACTTGGTTTGAGGCTTTGACTGAAATTCGCCGCGAAAGTATCCGTTCCGGTCTGATGCCAACGATCAACGCCATGATGGCGGCCGGTATCGTCAGCTTGCCGGGTATGATGACCGGCCAGATTCTGGCCGGGAGTCCGCCTCTGGAAGCGGTCAAATACCAGATTATGATCATGTTTCTGATCGGCGCCGGTAGTGGTTTCGGGACTATTGCCGCAGTTTCACTGGGCGCCCGCCGCCTCTTCGATAGCCGCCAGCGTCTGCGGCTCGAAAGATTGAATTGAGCTTGTGAGGAGGTTTTCATGATTATCGGTATCCCTCGAGAAATCAAAAAGGACGAGTATAGAGTAGCGCTGCTCCCGGTAGGGGCTCAACTGTTGGTTGAAGATGGTCATACGGTTTTGGTCGAAAAAGGAGCCGGGCGCGGTTGTGGCTATGATGATGCTGACTATATCGGTGTCGGAGCCGAGCTCGTCGATACGGCAAGCGAAATTTATCAGCAAGCCGAAATGGTTATCAAAGTCAAGGAACCGCAGCCGGTGGAGATTGCCGAACTGAAAGAGAACCAGATTCTCTTCTGTTATTTTCATTTTGCCGGCTCCCGTGAACTTATTGAGGATATCTCTAATTGCTCTAATTGGGGACAGCCACCAATAAAATGATTGACAATTGGCTGATATCCCTCTAAATGGTTAAATTATGGGAATATTAGACAGGGAGCACAGTTCCTAGGTGTACCTCACCATATAGTACTGTACGATATGCCGGGTGCCCACGCAATGGTCATGAATGATTTTAATTAAATCGGTGGCTGTCACCAATAAATATTGTTTTATCCTTGCAATTTTTGGGCTGATGTATTATCCCGGCGCTTCTAAAAGTTATTGTTATGAATTATTTTGCCGAGATCCTTGAACAGGGCCGGCCTTATGTACGAGGGTATCAAGCATGATTATTGAAACAATTGTTGTTGGGCCGTTGCAGGTAAATTGTTACTTGGTTGGTTGTGAGAAGAGCCGGGTGGCGGCGGTTATCGATCCCGGTGATGATGTTGAACGTATTATTGAGGGTTTGAAAAAAGCCGATCTCAAGGCGGCATACATTATTAATACACATGAGCATTTTGATCATGTGGGAGGTAATAAACGGTTGCATGAAGCTACCGGGGCGCAGATTTTAGCTCATAGGGCTGGTGCTGAGGAAATTACCAATATCTCTAGTCGTGCACTTTTGTGGGGCATGCAGGCCGAAGATTCTCCGCCGGTTGATCGTCTGCTTGGAGATGGTGATTTGGTGAATATCGGTGAGACGGTTACGTTGAAAGTTCTTTCAACTCCGGGTCACTCATTGGGTTCAATCTCTCTGACCGGTGAAAAGGTTGCTTTTGTCGGAGACCTGATTTTTGCCGGTTCAATCGGGAGAACCGATTTTCCGGGTGGTGATTACGAGACTTTGCTTAGATCGGTCAGAGAGAAAATCTTTCCTTTGGGCGATGAAGTGGTTCTCTATTCCGGGCATGGGCCGGCGACGACGGTTGGCCGAGAACGGGCCACGAACCCGTTTTTCGCGTCCTAGGTCGTCTCGATTGAACTCTGTAGCAACTTTTACCGACGAGCTGGAAGAGGTTCTGGGGTACTCGTTCCAGGATCGTGAGCTCTTGCTTCAAGCTCTGACCCACAAATCATATGTCAATGAGAATCGGCATAAGGATGGGGGTGGTGATCTGCTTGATAATGAACGTCTTGAGTTTCTCGGCGATGCTGTTTTAGAGCTGATGGTTAGTGAAGCTCTCTACGCTCAGTTTCCGGCCAAACCCGAAGGCGAGCTCAGTCGGATGCGGTCTCAAATCGTTAATACTGAAGCCCTGGCTCGTTTTTCCGCAAAGATGGTACTCGGAAATTTTCTTCGTCTTGGGCGGGGAGAAGGAAAACAGGGAGGTCGTCAGCGAACCTCATTGCTGGCGGATGCATTCGAGGCCCTGTTGGCAGCTCTCTATCTGGATGGTGCGACCGCAGTCTTGCAGGGTCTGGTAAAGGAGCTGGTGACCCGGGAACTGAGTTCCTTACGGGTCGATTATAAATCACAGCTTCAGGAGAGGCTTCAGGAAGAGGGCGGCACTCTTCCGGTCTATGAGTTGGTAGCGCGTCAGGGGGCTGATCATCAACCTCTTTTTTTTATTGAGGTTCGAAATGGATGCGGTTTTCTTCTCGGATCCGGTAGTGGCTCCTCACGTAAAAACGCAGAGCAGTGTGCGGCTGGTGATGCTCTGCAAAAATTAGAAGATACGGGAAAAAAATATTGACACAGTCGTGTTAGTTATGATAAACGGGTCAGCCTTGTTTTCTTGAGGGGGCAACCTGATGCTGGCGTAGCTCAACTGGAAGAGCAGCTGACTTGTAATCAGCAGGTTGCGGGTTCGAGTCCCATCGCCAGCTCCACTGAAAACGAAAGACTAATAGATAGCAAAAATTATCTGGAGAGGTTCCCGAGTGGTCAAAGGGAACAGACTGTAAATCTGTCGGCAGAGCCTTCGGAGGTTCAAATCCTCCCCTCTCCACCATTTGTTTAGATACACGCATTTTTTAAGCGGGAATAGCTCAGTTGGCTAGAGCGTCAGCCTTCCAAGCTGAGGGTCGCGGGTTCGAGTCCCGTTTCCCGCTCCATTCCAAGTGCGGATTAGTTGTTGCTTTGCAGCTTTTTTTCTTGTTTGAAAAATAAGAAGACGTTCTGATAAGAGCACATACTTGCGGGTTTATCCGCGTTGGAATATCTGCCGAGGCGGATTAGGCCCACGTAGCTCAGTGGTGGAGCACTTCCTTGGTAAGGAAGAGGTCATCGGTTCAATCCCGATCGTGGGCTCCATTAAGATGTTTGCTTTTAGTTCGATGAATTTGATAGATCCACAGTAATATATGACTGAGAGAGGAGATTAAGGAAATGGCAAAGGAAAAATTTGAGCGCACCAAGCCTCACGTTAATGTTGGCACGATTGGCCATGTTGACCACGGAAAAACTACTCTGACAGCGGCCATTACCAAGGTTCTGGCTCTCAAAGGTCAGGCTTCTTATACCGCTTTTGATGAGATCGATAAGGCTCCGGAAGAGAGAGAGCGTGGGATTACGATTGCTACGGCCCATGTTGAGTACGAAACTGAGAATCGTCACTATGCCCATGTCGATTGCCCGGGGCATGCTGACTATGTCAAAAACATGATTACCGGAGCCGCCCAGATGGATGGGGCTATACTAGTGGTTAGTGCGGCTGACGGCCCGATGCCGCAGACTCGTGAACATATCTTGCTCGCCCGCCAGGTCGGGGTTCCATATATTGTTGTCTTTTTAAACAAAGCCGATATGGTTGATGATGATGAACTTCTCGAACTGGTTGAGATGGAAGTTCGTGAACTTCTCTCCGATTACGATTTCCCCGGAGATGATATTCCGATTATCACCGGCAGCGCCTTGAAGGCTCTTGAGAGCGATGGCCCCGGCGATTGTGAAGAGTGGAACTGTATCGGCGAGCTGATGGATGCGGTTGATAGTTATATCCCGACGCCGGAACGTGAAGTCGATAAAACTTTCCTGATGCCGGTTGAGGATGTTTTCAGTATCTCCGGGCGAGGTACGGTTGCTACCGGTCGGATTGAGCGCGGTGTTATCAAGGTTGGTGAAGATGTCGAGATCGTCGGTATCCGGGATACTGATAAGACGGTCTGCACCGGTGTTGAGATGTTTCGCAAATTGCTTGATCAGGGGCAGGCCGGTGATAATGTCGGCATCCTTTTGCGCGGTAAAAAGCGGGAAGAGATTGTTCGCGGCCAGGTTTTGGCGGCTCCGGGCAGCATTACTCCGCATACCAAGTTTAAAGCTGAGGTCTACATCCTGACTAAAGAAGAGGGCGGTCGTCACACCCCGTTTTTTAAAGGTTACCGTCCTCAGTTCTATTTCCGGACAACCGATGTTACGGGTACGGTTGAATTGCCGGAAGGGGTTGAGATGGTAATGCCGGGCGATAATATCACGGTTGTCGGAGAATTGATTACCCCGATTGCCATGGAAAAAGAGTTGCGTTTTGCGATTCGTGAAGGCGGCCGCACGGTCGGTGCCGGCGTTGTCAGTGAAGTCATCGAATAAGCGATACGCTGTTTAAGTAGATAGTCAATTAGACGAAGCCAGGGAAGGGTGAAGAGAAATCCTGATCTGGCTTTGGTCTGTTATATAGATAATTCTTCAGACGTATGAAAGGCTAGGTTGTAAAATAGCTATGAGAGATAAAGTGATACTTGCTTGCGGGCAGTGTAAAAGAAGAAATTATACAACAAAGAAAAATAAAAAGAATACCCCTGACAAGCTGGAGTTCAAGAAATATTGCCGTTTTTGTCAGACCCATACACCTCATAAAGAGACCAAGTAGCTCCTTTTATTAGCGACTTGTTTTTTTTATAACTGATGCACGATTGTAGGCCAGTAGCTCTAATGGCTAGAGCACCGGACTCCAAATCCGGGTGTTGGGGGTTCGAATCCCTCCTGGCCTGCCAGCAATTTTTAATGTTATGATAAACAGTGGAATGTGGGAGGCCGAATCTTGGCGGCTATAAAAGAGAATATTGCTGAACTGAGTCAATATCTTAAAGACTCAAAAGGCGAAATGAAGAAGGTTACTTGGCCTGGACGTAAGGCTACGATCGGCCTCACCTGGGTTGTGCTTCTTGTGGTTTTGGTTATCTCTCTTTATCTCGGAATTGTAGATCTGGGATTGTCTAAACTGATTAAGTTAATTCTTTCGGTTTAGACTGACGACCAATAAAAATATGAAAGTGAGAGGGTTGACAGGGTAAGTTATGGCAATGAAATGGTATGTGATACATGCTTACTCCGGCTACGAAAATAGAGTTAAACTGACCTTGGAGGAGAGAATCAGACGCTACGGACTCGAAGATATGTTCGAGGAGGTAGTGGTTCCAACCGAACAGGTCGTGGAGATGGTCAAGGGTAAGCGTCGTACTTCACAAAGAAAATTTTTTCCCGGTTATGTCCTGGTGAAAATGGAGATGACTGAAGAAACTTGGCATTTAGTCAAAGGTACCGCTAAAGTTACGGGCTTTGTTGGTGGTGGTGAGCGGGTTGAAGCTACCAGATCAATTTCCGAAAATGAAGCGAACAGTCTCCTTGATCGCATAGCTGAAGGAGAGATGCGGCCCCAGCCTAAAGTTCTTTTCGATGAAGGTGAGAACGTCAGGGTATTGGAAGGGCCTTTTGCCAATTTTACAGGTACCGTAGATGAAGTCAATCTGGAAAAGGCTAAAGTTCGGGTTCTCGTGAGTATTTTTGGTCGACCGACGCCGATAGAAATCGAGTATGGTCAACTTGAAAAGATAAGTTGATATTATTTCAAAAAATTCGAAAAGATAACAATATAATTCACTAGTGGCAAACAGTAGATAACTGTTTGCTTGACAGGGATTGCAGGAGAATTAAGGATGGCAAAAAAAATTGTAGGTCTGATCAAACTGCAGATACCGGCCGGACAAGCTAACCCCTCGCCGCCGGTAGGACCGGCCTTGGGGCAGCACGGTGTTAATATCATGGAGTTTTGTAAGGCTTTTAACGCTAAGACTGATAGCCAGCAAGGGATGATTATTCCCGTAGTCATATCGGTCTATGCTGATCGTAGCTTTAGTTTTATTACTAAAACACCACCAGCCGCAGTCCTGTTGAAGAAGGCAGCGAAAATTGAAAAAGGCTCCGGTGTACCCAATAAAACAAAAGTTGGGACTGTGACTCAAGCTCAGGTTAAAGAAATAGCCGAGCTTAAAATGGTCGATTTAAACGCCAATGATATCGATGCCGCCAGCCTCATTATTGCCGGGACTGCGCGAAGTATGGGCATCGTCGTAGAATAAGGACTTGTGAGGGAAGAATGGCTAAAAGTGGAAAGAATTATCTCGCCAATCGGGCCAAAGTCGATGCTGAGAAGAAATATTCTTTAGTTGAAGCGGTGGAATTGCTGAAATCATTTGCATCGAAGAAATTTGATGAAAGTGTTGATGTTGCAGTTCGACTTGGAGTTGACCCTCGGCATGCAGATCAGATGGTTCGTGGGGCGGTGGTTTTACCCCATGGCACTGGTAAGAGTGCCCGGGTGGTCGTTTTTGCCAAAGGTGAAAAAGAGCTTGAAGCTCGAGATGCCGGGGCTGATTTTGTTGGTGGAGATGAATTGGCCAAGAAAATTAGTGATGGTTGGCTCGACTTCGACAAAGCTGTAGCTACTCCGGATATGATGGGAGTGGTTGGTAAACTCGGTCGAGTTCTCGGTCCTCGTGGCTTAATGCCGAACCCTAAAGTTGGGACGGTGACCTTTGAAGTGGCTCGTGCGGTTAAGGAAATCAAAGCCGGTAAAGTGGATTTTCGGGTTGAAAAGGCTGGCATTGTTCATGCTCCGGTCGGTCGTCTTTCATTTTCTGCGGAAAAGTTGCATGAGAACATTACAACTTTGGTCGAGACCTTGAACCGTTTGAAGCCTGCTTCGAGTAAGGGTAACTATATGCGTGGGTTCACGCTATCATCGACCATGGGGCCAGGGATCAGAATTGATATAGGCAGCCTGTAGGTTTGGTTGCAATATGTATTAATAAAATTTTTACAAAGTTAATTATTGGCATATTTGTAATAAGCAAAATTTTTTAAAGAAAAGTTTATTACTTAAGGTGTCATTCATTAGGATTTATGAGCTGAAGACCGTGGGTAGCCTGATTTATCAGGAGATAAGATCCCACCGAGGCCGTCTGACTTATCGGCTATTGTCGGAAGTCTGATATTAGTATGAGCTCATTTGCCTTTTGACAAATTTTTAGAACAAGGAGGTGAAAAAAGGTGAATAGAGCGGAAAAGCAGACCCAGATTGATGGGCTGACAGCGAAATTCAGTGATGCGCAAGCTGCTTTTCTGACCGATTATCGCGGATTAGATGTCGAAAAGATT
>JAYEMC010000436.1:0-1724 GCA_034717935.1 Pseudomonadota bacterium
GTCCACTCGATGTCAACGTTGTCCTTTCCGTCGAAAAGATTCGCCAGATTGCTGAAGTGACGTTTAATATCAACGGCTTCATAGTTAAGGGTAAGGAAGAGGCCGGCGATATGTTTGCCGCTATCGATCTGGTCTCCAGTAAAATCAGCCGCCAGGTAAAACGCTACAAGAGTCGTCTGCGACAGAGAAAGGGTGCGCCCGGAATTGATGAAAGTCTGCTGACCAACGTTGCGGTTGACATCTTAAGTGTTGACCATGACCAAGAGGATACGACGCCAAAGCTGATTAAGAAGAGCAACTTTGCGGTTAAACCGATGAGCCCCGATGAAGCAATCATGCAACTTAACCTGATGGATAATAATTTCCATGTTTTCCGTGACGAATCAACCGATCGAATCAATGTTGTCTATCGTCGTGATGATGGTAATTATGGGTTGATTGAACCCCAATAGAGAAATATGAAAATTACTGACTATCTAACCTCTGAACTGGTTATCGCCGAGCTTACGGAAACCGGCAAAGAGGAGGCCCTAATGCGCCTGGCTACCGGTGTGGCCGGGGTTTTTTCTGAACTTTCACAAGAGAAAATTCTTACCGTTCTGTGTGACCGGGAAGCTTTGGGCAGTACTGGAATCGGGAACGGGATTGCGATTCCGCACGGTAAGATGGCCGAACTCGAAAAGATTATTGTCCTTTTTGCTCGGAGCCGGAAAGGGGTTGAATTCGCTTCGGTTGACGGTCAACCGGCACATCTTTTTTTTCTTCTTCTGGCTCCGGAGAACTCGGCCGGAACCCATTTGAAAATTTTGGCTCAGATCTCTCGCATGTTGAAAAATCGTGAATTTTGTGAGAAACTGCTAAACGCTTCTGATGCTCTGACTCTTTTTACCATGATTAAGCAGGAAGATGAACATTCCTGATAGTGCTGATAGCCTGAAAGTTACCGTTGCTGACTTGCTGGGGGATGAGGCGCAGGGTTTGCGCCTCATTTTGTTGACTCCGGAGGTTTCACTAAACCGCAAAATCATAAATTACCGGATTCAAAAGCATGGTCTGATTTTTGCTGGTTTTACTCAATTCTTTGAGCCGGAGCGAATTCAGCTCCTGGGTACGGCCGAGGTCGCCTATCTTGAGACTCTGGGCCCTCAGCGCCGGCTTGAGGTGATTGAACAGCTGTGTGCGTTGCAGCCCATCTGTCTGGTTGCATCCAGGGCTTGTCCGCCTCCAGTGGAGCTCTTGCAAAAGTGTCGGGAATATGGGATCCCGCTACTGCAGAGCACCCTTTCGGTAGCAGCTTTTTTTGATGCAATCAACCGTTATTTTGAAAATTTTATTAATCCTGAAACCACCATTCACGGGGTTCTGCTCGATATTCATAGCACCGGGGTTTTGCTGGTTGGTAAAAGCGGGATTGGTAAAAGCGAAGTTGCGCTTGATCTTATTCAGCGCGGACATCGACTGATTGCCGATGATGTTGTGGTAATGCGTTTTCGGCCGCCGGCAAGTGTTGTCGGCGAGGCCAATGCGATCTTGAAATTTCATATGGAGATTCGCGGTTTAGGCATTATTAATATTGAGGATATCTTCGGTGTTACCGCAGTGCGAGAGAGCCAGCGGGTTGATCTTGTGGTTGAACTGGTCGCCTGGAAAGAGTATGACGGCAGCAAACGATTGAATCTGGATCAGGAAAACTTCCCGGTTCTCGGGGTCAATATCCCGAAAGC
>JAYEMC010000437.1:0-1721 GCA_034717935.1 Pseudomonadota bacterium
GTAAAGAAAAAATCAACACTTTAGCTGCGGCCTATCGTAGTCATGTTTGCGGCGCTTTGCGGGCGGCCGATGTCGGTAGTCGGGTAAAGTTGTCGGGTTGGGTTCAGAACTGGCGTGACCACGGCGGCGTGGTTTTTATCGACCTTCGCGATCGTTACGGTTTGACCCAGATAGTTTTTAATCCCGAGAATGCTCCTGAGGCTCATGCCGCCGCCCATACCTTGCGCAGTGAGTTTGTTTTGCAGGTCGAGGGTGAGGTTGTCAATCGTCCGGAAGGAACCGTTAATGCCAATATGGCTACCGGTGAGATTGAAATATTGGTTGATCAGTTTGAAATTTTAAATAGATCTAAAACCACGCCTTTCATGATCGATGAAACCAGTGAAATTGGGGAAAATATCAGGCTCCAGTATCGCTATCTTGACCTGCGTCGCCAGCCGATGCAGGAGGCGATTATTGTTCGGCATCAGGTGACCAGGATTGTTCGTAACTATCTTGATAGTCAAGACTTTCTTGAGATCGAAACGCCGATGTTGACCAAAAGTACGCCGGAAGGGGCGCGTGACTATCTGGTTCCGAGCCGCACCAACCCCGGCTCTTTTTTCGCCCTGCCGCAATCACCGCAGCTCTTTAAACAGTTGCTCATGGTTGCCGGTTTTGACCGCTATTTCCAGATTGTTAAATGTTTCCGGGATGAAGATCTGCGGGCCGATCGTCAGCCCGAATTTACCCAGATCGATATGGAGCTCGCTTTTGTTGAGCGCGATGATATCATCACTTTGGTTGAAGGGATGATCTCTGTTATCTTCAAGGAGGTTAAAGAGCTTGATACGACCCCGCCTTACCCGCGGTTGTCTTATGACGGGGCCCTGGAAAAATATGGTCTTGATGCTCCCGATATCAGGTTCGCCATGCACTTGGTCGATCTTGGCGGGGTTTTCGCTGGAACCGAATTCAAAGTATTTCGTTCAGTGCTCGATAAAAAAGGGATTATCAAGGGGCTCAATCTTAAAGGCGGTGCTCGTCTTTCGCGTCGAGAAATTGATGACTTGCTGGCAGTTGTTCAGGTCTACGGGGCCAAAGGTCTGGCCTGGATCAAGGTTAATGAGGATGGTTGGCAATCCCCGATTGTCAAATTTTTTACTGAAACAGAGATTGAGGCGTTAGGTAAAGAGATGGCGGCCGAAGTTGGCGACCTCCTGCTCTTTGTTGCTGATAAACCGGAGATTACGAATGAGGCCTTAGGCCGTTTGCGTCTCCATTTAGGTGAGAAAATGGAGCTTATCGATGAACAGGAGATGGCTTTCTGCTGGGTCGTTGATTTTCCCATGTTCGCTTGGGACGAGCAGGATAAACGCCACGTTGCGATTCATCATCCTTTCACCGCTCCTCTTGATGAAGATCTTGATAAACTTGAAAGTGCTCCGCTTACGGTTAAAGCCAAAGCCTATGATCTGGTTCTGAATGGGGTTGAGATTGGTGGCGGCAGTATCAGAATTCATGATGCCGATATCCAGGCCAAGGTTTTTCAGCTCTTGAACATTGATGATGAAGAGGCCCGCGAAAAATTTGGCTTTCTTCTTGATGCTTTAAGTTTTGGGGCGCCGCCGCACGGTGGTGTCGCTTTTGGCCTCGACCGCCTGATGATGTTGCTGCTTGGTCGTCAATCAATTCGTGAAGTTATCGCTTTTCCCAAAACGCAAAAAGCGACTTGTCTCTTG
>JAYEMC010000438.1:0-741 GCA_034717935.1 Pseudomonadota bacterium
CCGGGACAATGTGGAAACTGCGGCCCAAATTGCAGTTGGTTTTCTCGATCCCAAGAAAGAGCTTGGGCTTAAAGAGGCGGTTCTCAAAAATGTACTTTCCGATCCCAAAGGGATCAAGACCGACAACCTCTATCCCGTGATTGAGGAACTCAATACTATTCAGGAGTACATGACCTCTAAAATGGGGGTCGGGCGGATTGTTGACTTAGATAAATTTGTCGATTTACGGTTTGCAGATGTTGCTTGTAAAGATGATCTCCAGGCTCAGGTTACGGGGGAAAAGGCGAGGGTTGGGGCTCAGCATCTGGCTGCTTTTGAGACCGGTGGAGTCAGAAAAGATCGGGAGGGTAAATACTTGACTTTCGATCTTGGGGATGAGTGTTATGGGATTAATATTATGGATATCCGAGAGATTATCGGGTTGATGGCGATTACGCCGTTGCCGAATATGCCCTCCGCTTTCAAAGGGGTCATCAACCTTCGAGACAAGGTTATACCGGTGATGGATATGCGAAATAAATTCGGTTTGGAAGAGATGGACTATCATGACCGTACCTGTATCATCGTTATTGAAGTCTCCGGCCTTTCCGGCTCCATGCTTATGGGCGGCATCGTCGATTCAGTCTCTGAAGTGCTTCAGGTTATGGAGAAGGATATTGAAGATCCTCCTAAACTTGGCGGCAGCCTGGGTGGAGGGTTTATCCTTGGTATCGCTAAAACAGGAAAAAAAGTGACCATTAT
>JAYEMC010000438.1:751-1716 GCA_034717935.1 Pseudomonadota bacterium
GAGATCGATCGGATTATGCATGCTCAGGAGGTTGTTCAACTGGCTCAAGCGGGGTGATTGAGGTTGAAAAAATTATCTTGCCATTGGTTGTTTGCTTGTTGTTCCTGTTGGTGTTTCAGGTTTCGCTGAATAGTTACAATACAATAACTTACAAGTTTATCGTCTATAACTAAAGTTACTTTTCATCCGGGTTGCGCCCGGTACAATCGGCAAATACACGGCCAAACACTATGACCCTAGATACCCTTTTCCAGGATTTAAATAGTCCAGACGAATTTACTTTTAACCGGCAAGTTGTTGAGGTTTTTGATGACATGCTGGAACGTTCCATTCCATGTTACCATCAGACAACCGGAATGATTTGCATCCTGCTGAACCACTTCTGTTGCCAAGGTGATACGGTATACGACCTTGGCTGTTCAACCGGTACCACCCTGCTTGAACTGGCACGACAGCTTTCCGATATGAGTCTTTCATTTGTCGGCCTTGATAGCTCAGAGCCGATGATTGGTAAGGCGGAGATCAAGGCAAAAATGCTCTCCCGGAAGCAGGATGTGCGTTTCAGGCAAATAGACATTCTTGATGCCGACCTTGATGAGTGCGGGGCGGTTCTGCTTAATTATACGCTACAGTTTCTGCGTCCGCCGCTAAGGCTGCGTTTTCTTAAAAAAATCTATAACGCCTTAAAACCGGGTGGTATACTAATCGTCTGTGAAAAGATTATTTCCCATCGACCGGTAATCAACCGAGCCTATATTAACCTCTATCTGGAGTTTAAACGCCGTCAGGGATATTCCGAAACGGAAATCGCCAAAAAAAGGGAAGCTCTGGAGAATGTTCTTGTCCCCTTTTCCATCCATGAGAATCTCGATTTGCTCAAAGAGAGTGGCTTTTCTGAAACCGAATCATTTTTTCAGTGGTTTAACTTTGTCTCATTTCTCTCAGTGAAAAAATGACCACGAAAG
>JAYEMC010000439.1:0-1713 GCA_034717935.1 Pseudomonadota bacterium
AGTTGTTTAAGGTTTGACATATTGTGACAAACAATTCTTCGGTTATGCTCATCAGGTCGAGGTAGCTGGCATAGGCCTGGTAGAATTCAATCATAGTGAATTCAGGGTTATGTTTTATCGAGATACCCTCATTGCGAAAATTACGGTTAATCTCGAAAACCCTTTCAAAACCACCGACTACCAGCCGCTTGAGATATAATTCAGGAGCGATACGGAGGTTTAAATCGAGGTTTAAAGCATTGTGATGGGTGGTAAAAGGACGGGCCGTAGCGCCGCCGGCAACCGCTTGCATCATCGGCGTTTCAACCTCAAGAAAATCCCTTTTCTTAAAGAAATCCCGGATGGTATCGATGATCTGCGTTCTTTTGATGAAGGTGTCGCGAACCTCCTGATTGACGATCAGGTCGACATAGCGCTGCCGGTAGCGGGTTTCGATATCTTTTAAGCCGTGCCATTTTTCCGGTAGGGGACGCAGCGATTTGGTTAGGATGCGGACGTTGGTCGCCTGAATTGTGACTTCGCCGGTTCGGGTCTTGAATATAGTTCCGCTGACCCCAATCGTATCTCCGATGTCAAAGAGCTTGAAAATTTTGAAATTTTCCTCACCAATCAGGTTTTTGCGGATATAGGCCTGAACTTTACCACTCCGATCCTGAATATGGGCAAAAGCGGCTTTGCCGAAATGTCGCAAAGAGACAATACGTCCGGCAACGGTCACCGGTGGGGTGTTTTTTTCGAGAGTTTCGGCTTCCGCTTCACTGTACTCATTGAGTATGGCTACGGCCGTGGTTGATGGTGTGAAATCGTTGGCGAAGGGGTTGACTCCCAACTCCTTAAGTTGTTCAAGTTTATTGATGCGCTGTTGGCGCAAACTGTTTTCGTTATCTTGATTCATGTTTGTTGTATACCTGGGATTTATGGTGATTTGTTATTTTGTTAATAAGTTCAATTGTTTGGTGGCCAGGTTAGCAAAACTGCCGTTGGGTTGCAACTTTAGCACTTGCTTGAAAGCCTCTATTGCGGCGTTATCATTTTGCTGGGCTATTTCGATCTCCCCGATTTGGAACCAGACGCCGGGATGATCAGGGGATATCTGCCGGGCTTTTTCAGCTTCTTGAGCGGCCAATTCAAATTTGTTTAAATTGATATAGAGCGAACAGAGCTCATAATGTGAGGGGAAATAGTCCGGGTTGATCGTTGTAGCCTTAAGATAACAGCCTTGAGCCTGCTCATTTTTATTCTGCAGTTGATAGAGCTTACCCAGATTAAGATAGGCCTTTTCCGGAGTCTGGTAGAGCACGTTATTACAGGCGTTGATGAACTCTGTTTCAGCTTCAGCGTAACGTTTTTGCTGCATATAAATACTACCCAAAGTGTTATGGGCTTCGCCATATTCGGGGTCGGAAACCAAGGCCGCTTTGAGAGCTGTAATCGCATCTTCCGGTCTCTTTTCAATTAAGGCAACCATAGCCTTGAGGTAGAGTGTTCGTTTGTCCTCAATTCCGGCCTCTTCTATTTTTTGTAAACCGGTTTTGACCAGAGCATAGTCCCGGGCCGCGAACGCTCTCAGCAAATTTCCATAGAATTGATTAGAGAGTTCGCGCTTCTCGGGTGGCGAGGAAGGGGTGTGAGTGCATGCCAAACCGCAGATGAGGCAAAAGAGAATAGCAAAAGTTGCTCCAGCTCTCTTGAGGAGATGACAATGGGAAGCTG
>JAYEMC010000440.1:0-1712 GCA_034717935.1 Pseudomonadota bacterium
ACGCCCCATGAAAACAACTGTTAATCGGCTATTGTTCCCTGAACTCCGGCAATAAAGAAGTTCATACTCAGCAGTTCTTTGTCGGTATATGTTTTCCCTGCCGTCAGAATAACTTTTCCATTCTGATCTTTAATCGGCCCGGTAAAAACCTGCATTGTATGCTCCATGAGAGCTTGTTTCTTTTCAGCAACCAGTGCCTTAATTTTCTGCGGCACTTTATCGCTGAGAGGAGCCAGCTTAACAATTCCGGTTTCCATCCCCCACCAGATCTCTTCAGGTTTCCAGTTACCATTGTGGACTTCTGTCGCAAAGTGCTTGTACAAAACACTCCAGTCCCAGATCGGAGCGGTTAAAAAAGCGTTGGGAGCAAATTGCCTCATGTCGGAATCGTTACCAATGGCAAATTTCCCCCTGGCTTCAGCTGCCTGCAGTGTCGCCGGGGTATCTTGGTGCATCGAGAGAACATCGGCACCGACATCCAACAGTGAATCGGCAGCTTCCCTTTCAAGACCCGGATCAAACCAGGTCTGCGTCCAGACAACTTTCACGGTTGCCTTTGGATTCACTTCACGAACACCTAAAGTGAACGCATTGATCCCCCGAATGACTTCAGGAATTGGATAAGCAGCAACATAACCAATAATATCCGATTTTGTCATCGCCCCAGCAACAATACCGGACAGGTACTTACCCTGATAGAATTTGCCAAAATAGTTGCCCATATTCTCCGACATTTTATACCCGGAACAGTGTTCAAATGCGACGTCCTTAAACCGTTTAGCGACATCAAGGGTCGGATCCATAAAGCCGAAACTGGTCGTAAAAATGAGATTGTAGCCTTTATTTGCCAACCCCATAATAACTCTGGTGGCATCGGCGCCTTCGGGAACCGATTCAATAAAGGTGGTCTTTTTTACAAATGGCAGTTTCTCCATTTCAATCCGCCCCTGATCGTGGGCGTAAGTCCAACCACCATCACCAACCGGCCCGACATAAACAAATGCCGCCTTTATATCTTTCGCCCCGGAAACTGTTGCGAAAGAGAGCAAAAAGAGCACCAATAATAAAATAATTTTTTTCATGTTAAACTTCCTCCTGACTTAGTTGTGTTTACCATCTGATTCATTTTTGTGAGTGCATCATCAAAGTTATTCGTACGCTAGCGGTACCGAACAGATAAATTTAAATTCTTCAGTTGCTGAAGTATTGCGATATTGATGTTTTTCATTCGGGACGACCATGGAAAAATTTCCCGCTTTAACCGGATGCTGTTGCCCTGCTTCATCAACTAAAACCCCCTCCCCCGCAAGGATATAGTTCAAATGTTCTGCATCATGAACGTGATAGGGGGTATTTCCACCCGGTGCAATAGTAAAAACCCGAAACGCAAAATTAGGAGCACCATCTTTTTTACCCAGGGGCACTTGTTTGGTAACGGCAACTGCGCCAGCCATTTGCATCGGGACAGAGGGAACTTGATCCAACGAAATTATTTTCATATAACTTTTTCTCCCTATAGATTATTTGTCAGTCCGCTGAAAGATAACAAACCTGAGCGCCCCCAACAAGAGTCAAAAGCGACTATCTTTTATCTTATGGAGAGTATATTTTATTATGTTCCGTGTCGTAGATTTTTAATTACCCTAAAATAAAAAACACCACTTCCTACACATTTATTATGGAGGAGAATCGATGAATCCCGCTGCACTGAT
>JAYEMC010000441.1:0-1711 GCA_034717935.1 Pseudomonadota bacterium
CGGCCGAAGGGGCCGGAATTTTAATTCTTGAAGAACTTGAATTTGCCTTAAAACGCGGCGCCCCGATTCTGGCGGAGCTCTCCGGCTACGGCAGTTCCTGCGACGCCTTCCATATCGCCTCCCCGGCGCCCGAAGGGGTAGGAGCCGCAGCCTCCATGGAAGCCGCCTTACAAGATGCCGAGCTAAAACCGGAAGAGGTGGGCTATATCAATGCCCACGGCACCTCGACCTACTTCAACGACCTTTATGAAACCCAAGCCATCAAAAAAGTCTTCAGCACTCAAACCCGCAAACTTCTGATAAGTTCGAGCAAATCGATGACCGGTCACATGCTCGGCGGCACCGGTGCGGTTGAGGCAGCGTACACAATTTTGACAATTAAAAACGGCAAAGTTGCCCCAACCATCAACCTTGAAACCCCGGATCCTGAATGCGACCTCAACTATGTCCCCAACCTGGCGGTTGAAGCTAATATTAAACATGCAATAACTAATTCGTTTGGTTTCGGTGGCACTAACGCGACCCTGACTTTTTCAGCTTACTAAAAACTTAAACAACAAAATTGACTCAATACACAAAAGGTTTTTCGTGTTTTTCGTGTATTTCGTGGTCAAAAAGAGAAACCTAATGTCGGAAAACACCCCCCAAACCCTGTTCATCGCCAGCGACCATGGCGGCTACGCGCTCAAAGAGTTCATCAAAAATAGTTTAACCAATCAATACGACCTCCAGGACTTAGGCACTGACTCTGAAACGTCCGTTGACTATCCGACATTTGCCCACGCCCTGGCCGACCAAGTCGCCATCACGCCCAACGCTTTGGGAATCCTCATTTGCGGAACCGGAATCGGCATGTCAATCACCGCAAATCGCCATAACAATATTCGCGCCGCCCTGGTTCACAATCCGTTTACGGCGCAAATGGCAAAAGAGCATAACAACGCCAATGTTATTGTGCTCGGAGGCCGGGTTCTGGAGCCGACTGCGGCCTTGGAACTGGTTGAGCTGTGGCTTAAAACGGAATACAACGGAGGCCGACATCAGCAACGACTCGACCTGATCGAGAGACGCAACCTTAACTCGACCCGCAATATTGCCGCCCCTCTCAGCCAGGTCGATCCGGAGATCAATCAGCTGATCATTAACGAGACCGAACGCGAAGAGAGCAAGCTGATCATGATCGCCTCGGAGAACTGCGTCAGCCAAGCCGTCCTCGAAGCCCAAGGCAGCGTCCTGACCAATAAATATGCCGAAGGTTATCCGGGAAAACGCTATTACGGAGGCTGCCAATTCGTCGATCAAGCCGAACAGCTGGCTATCGACCGGGCAAAAACTCTCTTCGGTGCCGACCATGCCAATGTCCAGCCGCTTTCCGGCTCCGGGGCCAACATGGCGGTCTATTTAAGTGCCTTACAACCCGGCGACACTATTTTAGGTATGAATCTGGCCCACGGCGGCCACCTTACGCATGGGGCTTCGGTCAGCTTTTCCGGCCAGCTCTACCGCTCGGTCTTCTATGGAGTAGATCAAAAAACTGAAAAACTCGACTATGATGCTATCGAAGAGATCGCCCTTAGCGAACGACCGAACATGATTGTTGCCGGTGCCAGCTCCTACTCCCGAACCCTCGATTTTCCCCGCTTTCGGGCAATCGCCGACAAAGTCGGAGCCCTGCTGATGGTTGATATCGCCCACATTGCCGGACTGGTTG
>JAYEMC010000442.1:0-8965 GCA_034717935.1 Pseudomonadota bacterium
GTACGGCAAATTGAAGTAACCAGGCTTTAAGATCTGATTTATTGAGATCAGATCTTCGCAAATAGTCAAAAGCGTTACTCCCGGCAACATACTCACTGATGAAATAAGCCGTGGAACGAAATCCACAGCAACGTTTTTCGAGCATGACAACAGGTTTCGGCGTGGCAACTCCCCACCAGCTCAGGCGCTGTGCGTTTTTCCAGGAGACTTGAGCCCGGCTGGGACGCCAACAACGCCGCAAGGCATGACTGAAATTCTTGATATTATAACGTTTTACAACCAGATCCAAACCCTCAAAGTCGAGCCTGACCACTGTCGCACTGTTACCGGCTTTAAGAATTTCACCACCAGCCAGCATCTTATCTGTTTCAGCTAAAAAATCACTAAAGGCCGGACTTAAATAGCGCCGATCAATGAGGCGAAAAAAATGGTTTTCGCTTTGGGCGGCAAAGGCAGTGCAGTTACGCAATGATTTGACCACATATTTATCGACCTTTTCCCGGCGATGTCCGTTAATAAGACTTTTTAGCTGTCTGACATCATCTAACTCGACCTTCCAGTTTCGACACCGACAATAACTTAACCAGAGAAAATCGAGATGCTGATCTATGCCGGGGTAGGATTCGGCCAGAAAGAGAGCAATATTGGCCAGGCTTCTTTCCCGACCAAACTCTGTTCCCAGGCTGGAGATGTCAACCGCATCACCATCAATCGTAAATACCTGATCATCATTAAAGAGAAAATTACTCCAGTGAATATCGCTCTGCAACAGACCGGCCCGATGGTGGGCGGCAATCGTCTCAATCGCCGCCTTAAGCAACTCTTGCTGAACTTGGGTTTCCGGCTGTGCAACCCCCTGCTGTGCAAACCCTTGATGAGCAAACCATAAATCAACCAGAGTCGTCGCCGGTTGCAACTCGGCAAAGATAATAATCGGCAAAGAGCCCGAAAAAAGATGACCGGCAAAAAGGAGTTCCGGTGTCGCAATTTCAGCTGTTTGCAACGCCTTGACTCCATTTAATTCCCGGAACCAATGGCGTTCGGCTTTACGCTGGTCGAGAAATAGTTTCACAACCACCCGACGCTCACCCCAAAGGGCAGCACAAACCATCCGTTTACCGGGAATCAGACGCAAAAGCTTTTGGCAAACAAGGGTTGTCGCATCATCTTCTTTTTCCGCCGGTAAAGAGAGGGAAAAAGGGAGTTTCAAATCAT
Source organism: Pseudomonadota bacterium (assembly GCA_034717935.1). Classification (GTDB taxonomy): domain Bacteria; phylum Desulfobacterota; class Anaeroferrophillalia; order Anaeroferrophillales; family Tharpellaceae; genus Tharpella. The sequence goes on from JAYEMC010000442.1 coordinate 1,216, forward strand.
ATTGGGCCTGACGCAAGGAGTCGATAGCGGCCAACCAGCCATTCTCAATCATAATCGCATATACTACTATTAAGCTGAACAATTTGGCAACAAAAAACGCCTGCTCCCTTTTTTTCTTTACACGATAATGTCACTGCAATATAGTGCTTGTATGGAATCCTATAAAAAACAACTTCTCAGCCTCCGTGACGAACTTCTTGCCAACCAGAAAGCCGGCCAGGAAGGAACAAAAACGGTTGAACTTGATCAAACCAGTGTCGGCCGCCTCTCCCGGATGGAGGCGATCCAGGCCCAGGCGGTAGCGCTTGAAAGCCGACGCCGCCAACAACTTAAACTGCAACAGATAAAAGCCGCTCTGCAAAGAATCGAGACTGGCGATTTTGGTATCTGTCAACGTTGTGAAGAAGAGATCGACAAGCGGCGTCTCGATTTTGATCCGACCGCACCATTGTGTATCACTTGTGCTCAAGCTCTGGAAAAATAAGCGACCAGAGACTGTAAGGAAATCGATGAAAAACAAACCCAGCCTGACAACCACCTATCTCTACAGTATGAGTCTTACAATCATACTCTTTTTCTTGCTGGTTGGCTATCTGCTGGTCAACGATGAATTCAAAAATTTCCATAAAGAAAGTGCCGAGACCAGAACTCACGCCATCGAATCTCAGAAAACTCTGATAAAAAAAGAGGTTGAGAAGCTGGTTGACTATATTCACTATAAAAAATCACTGGCTGAAGAGAGAGTACGGAAAAAGGTCAAAAACCGAGCCTATGAAGCTCACCAGATGGCTACCTACATCTACAAACAAAATAGTGACAAACCCCTTAATGTAATCAAAACCATGATCCATGATGCTCTCTTCGCCATCTCCTGGGATCGGGGAAGAGGCTACTATTTCGCCGAAGACATGGACGGTACCGAGCTCGTCAACCGCAACAACCCAAACCTCGAAGGAATCAACATACTTGACATACAAGACAGCAACGGCACCTATCTGGTGCGCGAGATCATTGCCGTTGCCCGCTCGAAAAAGGGGGAAGGTTTCTGCTCGTACTACTGGAACAAACCGGGTCATCCGGGGATTTTGGTACCCACAATCTCCTACGTCAGATACTTTCAACCTCTTGACTGGGTCATCGGCACTGGGAAGTATCTCAAAGATGAGGAAAATGCGGTAAAAAAAGAGACCTTGGCCCGAATCAGGGAGATAAGCAAAACAACCTCCGGTTTTTCACTCCGTTTCGGTAACTGGCAGAGCCGCAACTTGCTGAATCCGACGAATGAGAACCAGGCTTCACAATCTTTAGACCCGGAAGAAATCAAAACGGTTGAAAAGCTTATCGCAAACGCTCGCTCCGGCGGTGGTTTCATAAATAACAACCGACCTGTAGCTGAAAACCGATCAGCCGTAAGCGAAATCATCTATAGTCAGGCAATTTCTGACTGGCAGTGGTATGTCGGAGCTGTAATTGACCTGCAAAAAATTGAAAAAGCGATAAAACTCAGCCAGATAAGATTGAAAAAAGAGACAAGAAAAAAAATTATTCAGATCGCTCTGGCTCTCCTCTTTCTCCTGATCTGCGCCTACTCTATCGCCCGTGTGCTGAGTCTAAAGATTAAAAAAGATATCGCTCTCTTCGATAATTTTTTTACGACTGCCGCAACCCAAGCAAGCAAACTTAACCGGAAAGATATCTCTTTTGTTGAATTTAACAAACTGGCCATCTCCGCCAACACCATGATCGAGGAACGCCTAAAGGCCGAACAAGCCCTCAAAGAGAGTGAGAACCGGTTTTCCCAGGTCATTGAAAACGCCCATATTCCCATGGGAATTACCCGAGATAACGGAGAAACTGAATTTTTAAACCGTAAATTCACCCAAACCTTCGGCTACACCCTAGACGACATCCCAACCATGGACAAATGGTGGGAGAAAGCCTATCCTGACATAAACTACAGAAAAGAGGTTCAAAAAACCTGGTTTTCAAAACTTGATAAAGTCACTGCCCGCGAACCATTCGAGCCCGTGACTCAAATCAGGAATGTCACCTGCAAAGATGGTTCGATCCGGGAGATCAAATTTCATTACACTCCCGTCGGCCGGCACGGTCTCGTCACGTTCCACGATTACACCGATGAAAACCGGGCGGCCCGAGAAAAAAAACGTCTCGAAAAAGAGCTCAATCAGGCCCAAAAAATGGAAGCCATCGGGCTGCTGGCCGGGGGGGTTGCCCATGATCTCAATAACATCCTTTCCGGCGTCACTTCCTACCCAGAACTATTACTTATGCGCCTGCCGGAAGACAGTAACCTGCGTCAACCTCTGAAAACCATCCTCAAATCCGGCCAACGCGCCGCTGAGGTTGTAAGTGACCTGCTGACCATCGCCCGTGGAGCAGCCAACAAAAAGGAGAGCATCAATCTCCACCAAGTCATCAACGAGTACCTGACATCTCCTGAACATGAAAAAACTTTGCGGGAAAATCCCAAGCTCACCCTGACCACCAAATTCGGCCAAGACCTGCACCACATCTTCGGTTCACAGATACATATACGGAAATGTCTTATGAACCTCATAATCAACAGCGCTGAAGCAATCGTTAATGAAGGTGAAATAGAAATTTCGACCCACACTCTAAAACCTGATGATCCTCTCATCAACAAGCTCTCCCTGACACCCGGTGAACACACTATTTTAAGAGTCAAAGACAACGGCCCCGGAATCTCGGAAAATGATATCGAACACATTTTTGAACCATTTTATAGTAAAAAGATTATGGGTAAGAGCGGCAGCGGCCTAGGCCTGGCCGTGGTCTGGAACACCATGCAAGATCATGATGGTCGGGTCACGGTTCAAAGTGACGGTCAAGGCAGCACTTTCAACCTCTACTTTCCGGCAACCCGTGAAAAAGCAAACCCTCGACCGAATGAAGTCCCTTTGCCTGAAATAAAAGGTAAGCATGAAAAAATTCTGGTTGTCGATGATGAGCCCCTGCAACAGGAAGTTGCCCGACTGATTCTGGAAGAACTCAACTACAAGGTTGAAACCGTTTCATCAGGAGAAGAGGCCATCAAGTGGCTGCAAACGCAGGCCGCTGACCTGATAATCCTTGACATGATAATGGATCCCGGCATCAGCGGCCGGGAAACCTTTGCCCAAATCAAAAACCTCCGGCCCCAACAAAAAGCAATCATCGCCAGCGGCTTTTCTGAAAACGAAGAGATCAAAGAGGCGCAAAAAATCGGGGCCGGAACTTTTGTCAAAAAACCTTACTCCATCGAAGAGCTGGGCTTAGCCGTCAAACAAGAATTAACCGGAAAGAAGGAGGAGTTACCATGAAAGAGTTACTGATTCGAGCTGAGCGCTGTCTCGGCTGCCGCAGCTGTGAACTGGCCTGTGCGGTTGAACATTCAGCCGCCAAAAGCCTGCTCCTAAGCATTAACGAAAAAACCCGGCCCCAATACCGGGTTCATGTTACCAGTGACGGCAAAAGTTCGCTGCCCCTCCAGTGCCGCAACTGTGAAGATGCCCCTTGTCTGACCGCTTGTTTGACCGGAGCCCTGCACTTAGATGCCCGAGGGGTTGTTTTATGTAACAGCGATCTCTGTATCGGCTGCTGGATGTGCCTGATGGTCTGCCCATTCGGTATTATCAGCCAGAACAATCATGAACGACGCATCGTCAAATGCGACCGCTGCCCGGAACGCGAAATTCCGGCCTGCGCCACCGCCTGCCCGACGGCCGCGCTCACCTATCGCGAAATCAACCAGGAAAGCCAAAATAAGCGACAAGCAGTTCTGGGACAGATTGCAACTATTCATAAATCCACCATAAAGTTATAGCAAATAGTGTGAAAGCCGCTTGGCTTTCCATTACCGGGGACAGAATTGAATTCTGTCCCCACATCCCGGCTGTTTGAAGCCGAAACCGGATATTTGCGACGCTAGCTGAATAGTTACAGCAAATCATTAATTTAAAGTGGTCGAATTTGACCACTTTGTAAGTTAAGGAGAAAAGACCATGAAAATCAGTAAAGAAGTAAAAGCTAAAAGTGTTGATCCCGCGAGCCGGGAGATCTTACAGTTAGCTGCCGACCAGGGACTTGAGACGGTTTGGGATCGTCTGGAAAAACAGCAGCCGCAATGCGGCTTTGGTGAGCTTGGCCTCTGTTGCCGGATCTGTGCCATGGGCCCCTGCCGCATTGATCCTTTTGGTGAAGGGGCGCAAAAAGGCGCCTGCGGAGCGGACGCTGATACAATTGTCGCCCGGCATCTGGTGCGCATGATCGCCGCCGGAGCTGCGGCCCATTCCGATCATGGCCGGCGCCCGGCCCTGCTTTTAAAAGAGATCGCCGAGGGCCGCAATCAGGAATATACAATTTCTGATCCAAAAAAACTTAAAGCGATAGCTGCAAAGCTTGGTCTTGAGAGCAAAAATCGCGACGTTAAAGAGCTCGCCCTGGAAGTTGCGACCATCGCCTTAAATGATTTTGGCCAACAGGGTGAGGAAACCCTGGCTTTCGTTAAAGCTTATGCCCCGAAAAAGCGCCTTGAACGCTGGCAGAAGATTGCTGATGATTTAAGTGCTTTGAGTAACAAAACTATCGGCATTCTACCGCGCGGCATCGATCGCGAAATTGTCGATATAATGCACCGCACCCATTTCGGCGTCGATCACGGCCCTTTATCATTGATTGCCCAAGGCGTCCGGGCGGCTATCGGGGATGGTTGGGGCGGTTCCCTGATCGCCACTGAAATTCAGGATGTGATCTTCGGCACGCCAAAAATCAGAGAAGCCAGCGCCAACTTGGGCGTTCTCGACAAAGAGCAGGTCAATATTGTGATCCACGGTCACGAACCGGTACTCTCGGAAAAAATCGTCGAACTAGCCTCCAGTAAAGAGATGCAGAAACTCGCCCAGAAAAAAGGGGCTAAGGGCGTCAATGTCGTTGGCATCTGCTGTTCGGGCAATGAAATCCTGATGCGCCATGGCGTCCCTATCGCCGGCAATGAGCTCCAGCAAGAGCTGGCCATCATTACGGGTGCGGTAGAGCTTATGAGCGTCGATGTTCAATGTATCTTTCCGGCCCTGGCCGAACTGAGCCAATGTTTCCATACCCACTTTGTTGCAACCAGTGACCAGGCTGCCTTTCCCGGCTCTATTCATATTCAGTTTGAAGAGGATAAAGCCAACACTTGCGCTGAAAAAATCGTTACTATGGCGATTGAGAATTTCACTAACCGTAAACCCGAAAGAGTCCAGATTCCGGCAGTCACCAGTCAGGCAATGGTCGGATTTTCAGTCGAAGCGATTCTTGAAGCTTTAGGCGGCACACCCGACCCCCTGCTTGATGCGATTAAAAGCGGAGCCATCAAAGGAGTTGTCGGCATTGTCGGTTGCAACAACCCCAAAGTAACCCACGATTTTTACCACATTGAACTCGCCAAAGCTCTGATTGCCCAAGATATTCTGGTTATCGGCAGCGGCTGCTGGGCAATTGCTGCCGCCAAGGCCGGTCTCATGCAGATTGAAACCGCCAAAGCAGCCGGTCCCGGTCTACAGCAAGTTTGCGAAGCTTTAAAGATTCCACCTTGCCTCCATATGGGTTCCTGTGTTGACTGCTCCCGGATGCTGGTTTTGGCCGGGGCTTTAGCCGACACCCTGGGGGTCGATATTGATGATCTACCGCTGGTCGGCTCAGCTCCTGAATGGCTGACGGAAAAAGCGATCTCGATCGGCACTTTTTTTGTCGCCTCCGGGGTTTCCGTGCACCTCTGGCCGATGCCGCCAATCGCCGGCGGAGCCCAGGCAACCGAAATTCTCACCGAAACCGCCGAAGAGGTCTTCGGCGGCGCCTTTTTCGTTGAAGAAGACCCACTCAAAGCGGCTGAAAAAATGGCTGAAATTATCGCCGAGAAACGTTTGGCTCTTGGACTTGATAATTAATTTTAACAAAAAATGGTCAAAATTTTTTTAGCCACGAAAACACACGAATAATCACAAAAAATTTCTTGCTTTTTTCGTGCACTTTCGTGGCTAAAGAGCGTGCCCCGGATTAAAATCATGAAAAAACGCCATCTGATTATCGGAGCCGGGAATGCCGGTTTGAGCGCTGCGGCAACAATTGCCAGGCTAAATCCTGAAGATGCGATCGAGATCATTTCGCACGAACCCTGGCTGCCTTACTGTCGCTGTTTATTAACCTACTATCTGGAGGGGGTAATCACAAAAGAGAGGCTTTTTTCTTGGGGAACGGAAATTATCCGGAGAAATCGCCTCAATTATCGACAAAATGAACGGGTCATCAACGTCGACAGAGATAATCTGACGATAGAATGTGAAAACGGCCGCCGAACCAGCGCCGATACAATCCTTGTCGCCACCGGGGGAAAACCGCAAAAGCCTGAATTTCCCGGAGCCGACTTGCCCGGCATCTTTACGTTAAGAACCTTTAGCGATGCCCTGGAAATTGAAAAAAGGATGCGGCCCGGCGGCCGCTGGGCCGTAGCCGGAGCCGGTCTGGTGAGTCTCAAAACAATTGCCGCCCTGCGCCGTCACAATATAAAAGTCGAACTTTTTGCGACTTCGAAAAGAATCCTTTCCCAAGTCCTCGACCCCTATGCGGCGAGTTTGGCGGTGGCCAAACTGGCTGAAAATCAGGTTGTGATTAATGTTAATGAAGATATTATTGCCGCCGTTTTAACCGCCGACAACCAGCTGAAACTTACCACCAGCCACGGCCGGGAACTCTTAGTCGACGGCCTCCTCTACGGCAAAGGGGTGAATGCCACAAGCCCTCTTGAAAACCCCAATATCAGCCGTGAGGACTGGGGTGCAGAACAAAGCAATGCACCCCAACCCTGGCAAAACTCTCAAGACGGTATTTTAGTAAACTCCCACCTTGAACTTGAGAAAAATCTTTTTGCCGCCGGTGATACAGCCCGGATCTTTGATCTTGTCAGAGAAAAAAACGACCGGCTGCCGCTCTGGCCGCTAGCCGGAAAACAGGGGCTGGTAGCCGGTTACAACATGGCCAAAGAAACTTCTCATTTGACCCGCCGTTATGCCGGCGGCATCAGCTGCAACGCCTTCTCAGTCTTCGGCCTCGACTTTATCAGTGCAGGCTACCGCGAGATTCCAAACAATGAAAACGACTGGCACTTCATCGAAGAAAAAAAAGAGAACTCTTACAGCCGCCTCAACTTTCACCGAAACCGACTCAAAGGTTTCACCCTCTGCGAGACCAATGATATCAATTCCGGCAACCTCAAAAAAGCCGGCCCCCTCCTCGCCCGCATCAAACGGGAAACCCTAATTAGGATCTGATTTTATTTTGCCTTTCTCTGCGCCTTTGCGTCTCTGCGGAAAAGCGCTTTTCATCTCCCACAAGACACAAAATTCGCCGCTATCCGCTCTAACTTAATCTTTGATATTTGAATCATGGATACCTGAATAATTACAAACAACCAGAGGACAGTTACCATTTCGTAACCAAACAAAAATCAAAGTGTTTTTTTTAACAAAAAAAAAGACACCATAACACCTGACTCTCCCTGTCAAATTCTCTGTATTATCATTCTATTACGTAATTTTAATTGAAACAGACCAAAGGCTCGATCGTTTCTTCTAATGAAAAAGGTATATTTTTTGCTTTCATTTACAGAAAAAGGATTAAAAAAAGGCAGGCCATGCATAAAGAAAACATCGTGAAACTGCCTGCCTAATTTATCAATTAAGATGATACTATG
>JAYEMC010000443.1:0-8955 GCA_034717935.1 Pseudomonadota bacterium
AGAAAATATAGATCCAGGCGTCCCGGTTGATGCGGATCAGGAAACGAATCTGTTCTCCCTGATGGTAACGGGGCAGGTTGTCGCCTCGGTTGGTACTGATTTCAACCTTCAAGCCGCTCTTGCTGATATGGCCGGCGGGCAGCGGGATAGCTTCATTTTCAATTTCCTTTGGTGCATTTGAGTTGATCAGATAGCTCGGGAACAAGGCATCCGGAACTGCGACTGTCGCTGCTGTCACCTGGCGGCCCTCGGCATCAAGAATCGAAGCCCGGATCTCGAGTTTATTGCGGTTGTGCCAAGCGCTGCCCCAAAGTTCGGTGTCGGAGCGTAAAAGGTCAGCCGTCAGGTCATTTTTACTTTTAAGTTCCGGCTTGATGCCGCGTTTTTGCCGTAATCCCCGAGCCCGCAGCTGCTCGATTTTTAGATGTTTAAGTTCGCGTTGCGGATCAAGAATTCGGAAGATATTACTTTCAGCCAGGGCCGGTCGAATCCAGTCGTTAAGATAAAGGGCGAGATCCGGTTGACTTAGAAGTTCTCCTTTGGGTCGGAATTTTCGCAAATAGACACTTTGGTGTTTGCGATCACGCACCTTATCCTCAAGTTTTCGTACCAGATAGTGGCCCCATGAATCAAGGTCGGCGATCAGGGCCGTTTTGTCAATTCGATTCAGTAACACCTTGCTGCTGGCTGCCGCCACAGCTTCGGGACCCGCCGCAACCAGCTTCATGATCTTTATATCCAGAGTCAGAAACTCACCCTCCTTCTGCCAGGTTCCCTGCAGAATCAGATATCGGTCTTCATCGCATCCCGGCAGCAGGACGCGAGCCCCCTGTTTTTTCATTCCGGTAATAAATTTGCCCCGTAACTGAACCGCCAACGGCAGGCTGAGGCCGCTGTGAGCCGCAAAAAAATCGTTAGTACTGATCAAAACCGGCTCACGCCTTAAATTGACCTGATCCGCCAGGTTTTCACAGAGGCTACTGACAGCATCGTCGAGAGTAACTTTTTTCGGATCGTCAACATCGAAGAAACCGGCCCCGGCGATTAGAGGGGCTGAAAGGAGAATGAAAACCAGAAAAAGCAAGACTGGAATTATATTTAAACGTTGAAAAAAGGGGCTGTTCACTATAAAATAGCTCCGTTTATGTGCTTTTATATTTGTGTTAATTTGAGTTCATCTGTGGTTAAAAAAAGCGAACCACAAATTAACACAAATGGACACAAATAATAACTACCGGTTTGATCCCCCAGCCTCCCAGGTTTTTACCGGTGGGGATCTATTTCGGGGACACCTTACTTATCTCTCTTTTTTCTTACGCAATTTGACAGCCGATTGAGAAGATGTCGTACGATTATTGAGTGTTACAATCTGAAATGCGATTGTAGAAGGCGGTTTCCGAGTAAAGCATTTTTGTGATATCTGCAGTGATGAAACGGGGGGCGCAGCGCCAGGCCCAGTTTCTTTCGTTGGAGCCGGGCCAGTTCATGCGGCAATCGCTGCCGAAGCCTAAGACATCCTGCATCGGGATGATGGCCAGAATAGCGATTGAAGCGTAGGCCATTTTTATGAAATCACGATGGATGGCCTGACCGTCACTGTTGGCGGCCCGGCGAGCCCGCTCCTTACAGTTGCTGTCAACCTGTTCATCTAGATACCAGCCGATGGTGGTTTCGTTGTCGTGAGTGCCGCTGTAGACCACACAGTTAGTCGAGGTGAAATTCCAGGGCAGGTAAGGGTTATCCGGTTGCCCATCAAAGGCAAACTGTAACACCTTCATACCGGCAAAGCCGAGATCGTTTCTTAACTTCTCCACCGGAGGGGTAATGGTTCCCAAGTCTTCAGCAATGATGCGTAAATTTTTCAGAGCATCGTCTAAGCGGGAGAAAAAATCTGCTCCCGGTCCCTTGATCCACTCACCTTCTTCTGCGGTTTCGGCCCCTGCCGGAATTTGCCAATAGGCCTCAAAGGCGCGGAAATGGTCGATTCTGACAATGTCGACGAGCTCCGCTAGGCGTTGCAGTCGCAGTTTCCACCATTTGTCTACAGCCGGATTGGGTCGGGTTTCTGTTTGCCAGCGATAGAGGGGATTGCCCCAGGCTTGGCCGGTGGGGCTGAAATAGTCGGGCGGGACACCGGCTACGTACTCCGGTTTAAAGGTTTCGGGGTCGAGTTGAAAACACTCCTGGTGAGCCCAGACATCGGCACTGTCCAAGGCGACATAGATGGGCATATCGCCGATCAATCTGATTTGTCGGGCATTCGCTTTCTCTTTTAATTCATGCCACTGTTCGGCGAAGAGGAATTGGACAAATTTGTGGTATATAATCCTGGCCGCGAGCTCTTTCTCTTCGGTTGCCAGGGTTTGGGGATCGCGTCGGGCAATTTTAGCGGGCCATTTGTACCAGGGGCAGCTGGAAAATTTTTCTCCGAGAGCGACAAAGAGGGCATAATCATGGAGCCAGGGGGAGTTGTCGCAGAATTTGACAAAGTCACTTTGCCGCTGTTTTGTACTGAGGAACGTGCTGAAGGCTTTTTCGAACAAGGCCTCTTTGAAGGCGACGACTTCGGCAAAAATAACAAGATATTGATAGAACTCAGGGGGCTCGGCGAGCTCTTCGGTTGTAACCCAAAGGTCTCGTAAAAGATAGTCAGGACTGATCAGAAGAGGGTTGCCGGCGAAAGTCGATGTGCTCATGTAGGGCGAATGACCGTGAATTGCCAGGGTCGGCCCCAGAGGTAGAAATTGCCAGTAATGCTGACCTGATTTTTCAAGAAAACTGAGAAACCTTTCGGCTTCCGGGCCGATATCACCGATTCCCCAAGATCCGGGCAGAGAACTCAAGTGCAGGAGGATGCCGGCGGCACGGGAGTTGGTGAGGGTCGGGCGATTCTGGTGATTACAGGTCATGGTTCTCTTCTTTCTAGCCAGTGCGTCGGGTTTCGATAAAGTCGGCTAAAGAACTTATTGAGGCCAAAGCCTCGCGACCCTCTTCCATATCCTTAATCTCGACGTCGAAATGTTTCTGGATGAGGACGACCAGTTCAACAGCATCAAGGGAATCAAGTCCCAAACCCTCGTCGCCAAAAAGCGGGTCGTTATCTTTAAGCTCGGATGCGTCGATATCCTCCAAATTTAACTCTTCAATTATTATTTTTTTCAACTGCTCGCGCAGGTTGGTTTCATGCATGGTGTAGATACCTTTCTTTAAATTTTAAGTAACTATTCAGCTAACCCGCAAATTCAGGGTACACAATCCAGATTTCCTTTGGAAAATCAGGTTATGTCCCCCAGAATTTGCTGAAATGTATCAATATACGGTGCTTTATTACTTACGCTGAATAGTTACAATTTTAATTTACTCTTCCCACATATCATAGAAATTGAAAAACTGGTATGGTTCTTTTGCACAGAGCTCTTCCAGGCATCTTACATAACGGGTCAGATAGGGGGTTAAACGGCTTAAGGGGCGCGAATCTTGTTGGGGAACCCGGATAACTTCGGCCAATTCGATACGGTAGCGGTCGGGGCCGGTTTTAAGCGGGAAGAGGACGGCCAGGGGCGTGTTGGTGACCGCTGCCAGTTTCCATGCGGCGACCGGAAATTGGACGGGGGTGTCTAAAAAATCGACGGCTAGACTGTTGGCTTGGGCGCCCATGCGGCGATCACCCATGATGCAGACGATATCACCTTTTTTCAGGGCCGCAACCATCTCCAGTGTGCCCCCTAAAAAACCGGTCGGGTCGATAGTTTGATAAGGGTTTTTTTCGCCTGAATGTTCAAAGTAGTGGCGGTCGATATCGCCCTCATCCTGTTGCATCAGCATATGCACCGGGCGCTTCAGTTTGGCCAGATAGATCATGGCTGCCTGCCAGCAACCGACGTGGGTGGTCAGGATAATCAGACCTTCTCCGGCCGCCGCAAGATCGGCCAGTTGCTGACCTTCGGGAAATTCGGTCTGCAAAATTTCCGGCCCGCAGATGCCGACCAGAGCCCGGTCGACCAGCGATCGACTTAACCCCATAATCATCCGAAAACTGTCGCGCCAGGCGGCAAACCCCTTGTGGCCGGGAAAACGGCGTTCAAGATAGTAGCGGCTTTTTTGTCTTTGATCGGGACGCAGAAAAAGGTAGTAGAGAACTACTGGATAGAGAAAAGGGTAGGCGATATGGCGGCCGCCGAGCTTGATTAAAAAATAGAAAAAACGGTGTTGCCAGGGAGCTCCGACGCTGCGACTGCTCCAGGTTTTGGCATTCTCGATATTTTCTTTGCGGATCACGGTTGATGGACTCTGATTTCGACACGGTTGTTTTTTATCTTCATGGCGATGAAGTAGGTGATTAAACCAATGCTTAAAGCCAGCGCCGGCCCCACGATCAGCGAGCCCAGGCCCCATTCCCAAAAGCGTTCCAAAGCCTGATAACCCAGGGTTTTAAGTGATATCTCGGTTAAAAATGTGCCGTGTCTCATGAAATACCCGGCTTCAATACATAGCGCCGGAACAAAGGGCGGCGTACAGATATTGCCGGCCGCCAGGGCGACAACCTTGTTGAGGCGGAAGTAACCGGTAAACATCAGAATAATCATGGCCCGCAGACCAAGTAACGGCAGCGCTCCGATTAAAACCCCCAGAGCGACGGCAACCGCCAGCCGTTTCGGAGAGGCATTTTCTTTAAGCAGGAGCCGTAAACTGCGCAGGGGGTGAAAGATCGAGACCGGTTCGGCCGGAGGCCGGCCTTCGCCGTCAAGCTGATTATGAGGCCAGGGCAGCATCGAACGGATCGTCAGCCGGGTATTAAGAAAGCTTAAACGCATGTTATCCCAGAGACGATGAAAATGGGAGATGTGTTCATGTCGGGCCGGATAGTGGACTTTGATCTCGATCTCTTGTACCTTGATGCCGGACCAGGCGGCCCGAACCAGGATCTCATTTTCGAAGGCGTAGCGTTTTTCCCGCCATTTGAAGGCGGCTAAAACACTTAAGGGGTAGGCCCGGAAACCGCTCTGGCTGTCGCCGATCCGGTTTCCGGTCTGAATCCGAAACCAGAAGTTTGAGAAACTGCGGCCAAAGCGGGAACTGCCGGGAACGTAGGTCTCATCAAATTTGCGGCAGCCCACGGTTATAGCTTCGGGATCTTTGCTGATAGCTGCGAAAAATTCGGGAAGATCTTCGCCATAGTGCTGGCCGTCGGCATCAATCGTGATGATGTGGCTGGCCATAAGCTCCCGCGCTTTCTCAGCCCCGCTCAAAATGGCTACCCCTTTACCTTGGTTGCTGGGGTGGCGGATAATATGAACGGTTTGGTCGAGCTTTTTACACTCTTCAACGGCATTATCGGTGCTGCCGTCATCAACGACAATTATCAGATCGCCAAAACGCATAACCTCAGCGACCACTTTTCTCAGGGTCGGGGCGTGGTTGTAAAGGGGGATAATAATCGCCACTCGTAACGGTTGCGGTTGATTTTGAGCTGAGTTATTGATTTTTTTTGTGATCTCGGGGGTTATTGTTGACATTATCTTTCAAATCTTACATAGTTTGTAACTATTCAGCTAACCCGTGAATTCACTGAAATCCATCAAAATTAGAAGCTTTTCTACTTACGCTGAATAGCGCCCCAGACCGCTAGCGCGGCCACATATAATTTACAGTAACAAGACATTTTGCACGTTTTGCCTACATTAGACAAAAAAGATGATTGCTTGCAATATCAAAGTGTTAAGTGAGCGTTACTTGGAAGTTCCAAATTTTAAAAAAACGGGGTTAATTTCACTGATACATACACCATTTTCGCTATATTGAACCACGTTTTCATGAAAAACTCAACTCATTTATTGTCACCGTTTGACTTAGGTCAAATTCAGCTCACCCGCTTTCTTGTAGACCTGAACTACATGAAGCCGGAACGAACTAAATTTAAAGACCGTCGTACTGATCTCACGCACCCATTTTTCAACTCCACCTTTTAAAACTATCCGGTGTTCAATATCGTATTTGTCGCTATTCGCCAGTGAATCTTCATTGGACGTCAAGAGATATAACTTAATTATCGGTTAATGGCTAGCTGTATTGACATCCATATTTTTCTGATTAAACTAAATATTATAGTAACTATTCAGCTAACCCGTGAATTCTGGGGACACAATCCCGATTTCCTTCGGAGAATCAGGTTATGTCCCCAGAATTCACTGAAATCCATCAAAATTATAAGCTTTTCTACTTACGCTGAATAGTTACATACTATATTCATGGTGTTATTGGAGGGGACAAGATGGGCGGAAAAGTTGAAATAACAGCTGAAACCCAGGCCTCGCACCTATCCACAATCAATCAAGCCAGTCTGACACCACTCGTGCAGAGTGCGTTGAACGGCAATACCATTGAAGTTCTTTGCTGGGATTACGAGCAACTGCATGGTGGTGCTGGAGGGGGTACGATCTATCGGTTTGCCGGGCAAGGGAGTGAATCGGGTCGGAAGATTCCATGGTCGCTGATTCTCAAAGTGTTTCGCCCGGGAAATGATGATATCGATACCTCAGATTGGAACTACTACAAACGCGAAGTTGACGCCTATCAATCCGGATGGTTTGACGATCTACCCGGTAATTTGGTGGCGCCCCGCAGTTTTGGAACGGTTGAGCACCCGGACGGGATTTGTTGGATATGGCTTGAGGATATAACGGATGACATCGGTTCGCAGTGGCCCTTGGAACATTACGGTATCGCCGCCCGTCATCTAGGCCGGTTCAATGGTGCATACTTGACCGGATGCGGGTTGCCGTCCTGGCCCTGGTTGAGTTCGGGGTGGTTGCAAAAATATGTTGCTCGGAATGCTTCCGCACTGTCCCTTTTGCAAAATTCACTTAAGCATCCGCTGGTGCGCCGTTGGCTGCCGGGCGATTTCGGTGAAAAACTTTTGTGTCTATGGGGAGAGCGTGACATCTTTCTCAATGCCCTCAATCGGCTGCCCCAAACCCTATGTCACCGTGATGCATTTCGCCGGAACCTGTTTGCTCAGCGAACGGCGGACGGTGACGTTCAGACGATGGCTATCGACTGGGCCTTTTGCGGTCAAGGGGCAATTGGTGAAGAACTTGTCCCCCTCATTCAAGCTGACCTCTTCTTTTTTGCGGTCGATTTAGATCAGGCAAAGATACTTGAAGAGATCGTTTTTGCCGGCTACATAAGTGGATTGCGCGATGCCGGTTGGCAGGGGGATCCTCGACAGGTACGGTTGGGCTATACCGCTGCGGCAAGTCTGCGCTACAATTTTGGTGAGATGGGAAGGATTTTGGCTGTGATTCTCGATGAAACCAGGCACCCTGGATTTCAGCGGATTTTTGGCTGCTCAATCGAGGAGACTCTGGATCGTTGGGGGGAGCTAAACCTCTCCTTTGTCGGTCTAATTGGCGAAGCCCGATCATTGATCGACGTTCGGGATTAATCGTTATTGCAACGAATGCGGGAATTACTCCCGCAACCCAAAAGTAATTGCAAGACCCGCAAATAAGTGCTCTTATCAGAACATTTTTTTGTGAAAAAACAAGAAAATAACCTGTAAGGTACTAAATAATTAGTCGAGATGATGAAGAGTGTCGGAAATCAGTAAAAAGAGTCGTCTGGTCACAATTCGAACTTACTTTGGTTCGGTTATCCCAGCTCCTCTGCGGCGGGCAACATTTCGCCAATTATGGGTTGGGATGAACTGTTCATATGCCGGGAATCGCCTGCAACATCTTGCTCAGGCATGGTTGGTTGCGACGTTGACCAGTTCAGCCATGGCGGTTGGCTGGATCACTGTACTGAGCTCTCTGTCTCTTTTACTCTTGCCATTGGGAGGGGTTGTTGCCGACCAGATTGACCGCCGCCGCCTGCTTATAACCTGGCAGGTGATCGGGGCGGCCTTTACAGCGATTGTGGCGGTTCTTGTCCTGACTGATCATATCGCCATTTGGCATATTTACGTCTGGGCTGTTATCCGCGGGCTGGTTATCCTGTTTTCCCGACCCGCCTACAAAGTTATCCTGACCGGAAGCGTTCCCTCCAACGAAGTACGTTCGGCCGTTTCCATTAACTCGATGACCGAAACCAGCGCTATGGTGATTGTCAGTGGTGCCGGCAGTGTGCTCCTCGGGGTTCTCGGCTTGGCCCTGGCCTTTGTTCTAAATACGGTTACGTATCTGGTTGCGGCGGCCTGCTTCTGGAACCTGCGAGATCTCAGCCGACAATCGACTGGTCGATCCGGTTCCCTTGATCTGCGCCGGATGTTGTCCGATCTCATCGATGGGATTATCTATTTGACTCGACAGCCGCTCATTTTACATCCACTTCTGTTCACATTTGTCACCATTATGATGGTCGGGCCGGTGATTGGGCTCTTGGCGTCCATTGTTCACATCGAGAGCGGTTCAATTATTGATTTGGGAATGTTGGCGGCCTCATTTAGCTTCGGGGCTGTGGTTGGGGCGGGTGTTGCCGGAGTCTGGAGCGCGGGCGACAATCCGACACGACGTTATGCCCTGCTGGGCTTGGTCAGCGCCATAGCTCTCGCTCTTTTTGCGTGTTTCCCGGCCGGTTTTTTCGCAATGGTGCCGCTGGCGGTTCTCGGTGCGGTTACGTTCGCTCAGGCCGTCTGGAATACCAGTCGTATTCAGGAAATGGCGCAACAGTCATATCAAGCGCGACTCCAAGCGATTACTTCGATGGCTTTCACCTTAGGCTTCACCCTGGGAATGTTGTGGGCCGGTATCGCCATTGATGCATTCGGCCTTGTCGCACTGGTCTATGGCGCAGTAGTTTTGGGCCTGTTGTCAGTTATTATTCTCATCACTCAGAAATGAGGGGAAACATCTTTTTCGGTGGCGCATCAGTCACTATTTCAGCATGCGACTGTCGCTGCGGCGGGCAAAGTTGAGGAAGGAGCCTAAGTTTAAGGCGAAACGGAGCCAGGAATCG
>JAYEMC010000444.1:0-1704 GCA_034717935.1 Pseudomonadota bacterium
TTATCGATAGTGGGATTGGTATTGCTCCGGAAAAACAGTTATCTATCTTTGAAGCCTTTAAGCAGGTCGATCTTTCTCACGCCCGGAACTATGGTGGTAGTGGTTTGGGCTTGGCTATCTCCTCTGATTTGGTCAAGTTGATGGGCGGTGAAATCGGTCTTGTCAGTAATGACGGAGATGGTTCAACCTTCTGGTTTACGGCTCCCTTCGGGTTGCCTGCAAAAGATGACCTTGCCATCGCCCCGCAATTTATCCATTCCGGCTCTGAGGTGATTTTCAATAATGCCAGAGTCCTGCTGGCAGAAGATGAAGAGGTTAATGTCATTGTTGCCAAGGCCATGTTGGAGAAGGCGGGTATTGGTGTAACTGTTGCCGGTGACGGGCATCAGGCTTTGGTTCTTCTTGAACAAGGTGATTTTCACTTAGTCTTCATGGATATCCAGATGCCGGGTATGGATGGTTTTGCCGCCACGGCTAAGCTCAGGCAAAGCGAACTTTCCGGTCATCATCTGCCGGTGATCGCTATGACCGCTCACGCTATGAAGGGCTATCAGGAGAAATGTCTGGCCGCCGGGATGGATGATTATCTGAGTAAACCCTTTAATGAAGAGCAACTTTATGCCGTACTTAAACGTTGGCTGCCGCAGGGTGTCGTCAAAACCGCCGGTAGCAAAGCCCGAATCGATATCGTAAAACATGATGAATTGCGCCGTTTGCAACGTCCGGGGAGGCCGGATGTTTTGCTTAAAATTCTGCAAAAATATTTGGATAAGATCCCTTTTCATAGAGCTAATCTTGGTCAGGCCATCGATACTCTGGATGCCGAAAAATTGATGGTTGCGGCCCACACTTTAAAATCAAGTAGTGCCCAGCTTGGAGCTTATTATCTGGCTGAGCTTTGTGCTGAGCTTGAGAGGATGGGACGTGAAAATCAACTTGCCGATATCAGCCAATGCCGGGTTGTGTTGGAGCAAGAGTTGGAACTTGTGGTTGAAGCGTTTGAACGGATTGTCAGAAATCATGGCTAGTTAGATTCTTAAGAGTTCACTTAAAGGATTAGAATGCGTAGAAAGATCGGACTTATAAATCTCTTGTGCTGGTTGTTTGTGGTTGCGTTGGTTCTGCTGGCCGGGGTTCTCAGCCTTTTTCAGATCAGCGAAAGCTATCGCCAGTTCGGGCAACAATCGAAAACTATTCGCGAAGAATTTATTGGTCGCCAGAAGGAGTTGGTCAAACGTGAAGTCGAGCGAGTTGTCGAGCGCATCAGTCAGGCGCGCGCGGTCTCTGCCGGCAAAGCCAAACACCAGATTATGGGACGGGTCTATGAGGCTCATGCCATTGCTGAAAATATTTATAACCGACAGCGCGGCGTGAAAAACAGGGTCGAGACAAAAGAGCTCATTAAAGACGCTTTACGGCCCATACGTTTCAATGACGGTAGCGGTTTTTATTTCATTGTCGATGCTCAAGGTCGCAACGTTTTGTGTGCAGCTTCCTGTTCGCTTGAAGGTCGCAATATTTTGGAACACCGTGACCATCAAGGTCGGTACATTATTCGTGAGATGCTGGAGATTGTATCGCTGAAAGAGGAGGGCTTTTACCACTATTACTGTACTAAACCGGCTGAGAGTGGGGTTGATCATCGCAAATTTTCATTTATCAAACACTTTGAGCCCTATAACTGGATTATCGGCAGCGGCGTCT
>JAYEMC010000445.1:0-1699 GCA_034717935.1 Pseudomonadota bacterium
GGCAAGGTCTCGGCTTTTGTTATACATGATCTTAAAAACCAGGTTTCAAGTTTGTCGCTGATGGTCGAAAATGCGGTTGATTATATCGCTGATCCCGAATTTCAGGAAGATATGCTGGAAACCTTGACCGGTACCATCGACAAGATGAAAAACCTGATTGCCCGGTTGAAAAATCTGCGCGAAAAGCCTGAGCTGAATTTGGTTGAGGTGGATTTGCTGGAAATTGTCGAACGGGTTATCAGGAATCTTGGGCGTGAAGTGGAGCTGGTTAAAGATGGGTCGGTGCTGGTTCGGGCTGATGGAGAAGAACTTGCTACGGTTCTGCTTAATTTACTTCTTAATGCTTTTGATGCCGGTCTTGATAATTATCTGGTGGTAGTTACTGTTGGTCTGGGAGAGGGCGGCGAGCCTTGTTTCAAGGTTTCTGACCAGGGTTGCGGCATGAGCGTCGATTTTATCGAAAACCGGCTTTTTAGACCCTTTTCGACGACTAAAAAAAAGGGTTTGGGGATTGGCTTGTACCAGTGTAAGCAGATTGTTGAAGCCCATGGTGGTCGGATTGAAGTTGAAAGTGAGCTGGGGGTGGGGACGGTTTTTACTGTAAAAATGTAAAATAGTTCAAAGTTCAGGCTCCTAGGAGCCTGTCCGAGAATAGAAATTTTTTCTCAGATCGAGGCATTTTTTGCAGATAAAGCATACCCCAAGGGCACTTCCTGCGGGGCGCAACATACACTTAGTATTTCGAGCATTATCTGCAAAAAATAACGCTGAGCTGGGGAAAAAGAGCATTCTCGGACAGCCTCCTAGGGTTTAGGTGGCTTGAACTGGGGTTTTAGGGGTGTGATGGAAAAGTTGCTGATTGTTGACGATAGTAATGAAATTAGAAAACAGCTGAAGTGGGGGCTTGGTAAAGAGTATAAAATTCTTTTGGCCGATAACGTTGATACGGCGCTTAAGCTGTATAAAAAACACCAGCCCAAAGTGGTGACTTTAGATCTCGGATTGCCTCCTGATATAGATGGAGCTACTGAAGGTTTTAGTTGTCTTGAGGGGATGTTGGCCGAAAATCATCTGGTTAAGATTATTGTTCTTTCCGGCAATGACGAGCGGGAAAACGTTCTTCAGGCTATTAGTTTCGGGGCTTATGATTTCTACCAGAAACCAATTGATCTGGCGGAATTAAAAGTTATTCTGAATCGGGCCTTTAATCTGGCGGCGATTGAGTCGGAAAACCGGCGCTTACAGAGTTCTTTGATTGTCGATAATGGCGGAATGAGTGGCATGTTGGGTCAGTGTCCGCAAATGTTGGAGGTTTTTGCGACAATCAAGAAGGTTGCGACCGTCGATGTGCCGATTCTGGTGCTTGGTGAAAGTGGTACCGGTAAGGAATTGGTGGGTAAGGCAATTCACAGTCGCAGCCTCCGTAAAGAGGGGGCTTTCATCCCTCTTAATTGTGGTGCGATTCCCGAAAACCTGCTTGAATCGGAACTTTTCGGGCATGAAAAAGGGGCTTTTACCGGGGCTCAGGTCCAAGTTCGGGGCAAGGTTGAATATGCCCATGAAGGAACTCTGCTTCTCGATGAAATTGGCGAGATGCCGGCGTTGCTACAGGTAAAGATACTGCGTTTTCTCCAGGAAAAGGTTGTTCAGCGGGTCGGTGGGCGCGAAGATATCATGGTTGATGCCCGGATTATCGCAG
>JAYEMC010000446.1:0-1683 GCA_034717935.1 Pseudomonadota bacterium
ATGCTGGATTCCCGACAAACCCATTCAGGAATGACGGGGAGCAAAGCACACATAGTTACTCTATGGAAGTTCGTCCACAAAGGCGTGGGTCGCTAAGCAGAAAAAAATAAGAGGGCTAAACAAAAAAATCACAACTCAAGGCATCGTGGTTTTTCAAGAACGAAGGCAAACATAGGGGATGTCGAGACCTTGAATAGCGACTGCAACACCGTGGGGCGAACTTTTTTCGACACCATCACTGATAAACCGGAAAATTCTAAGCGAGTTCAACCCCACAACTTCCATCACAATAGGGGGCATTTTCGGTTTTTCCACAGCTGCACAGGGAAACCCGTTCACGTTGCTTCACTTCGAAACGGATTGGCGTATGTTCCCCGGTCTGATGGTGACCGTCGCAAAAGGGTAAACTCTCAGATTGCCCACAGGTACAACGAAAGTAAACTCCAGGTTCAAGGGTCATCACTATCGGCATACCCGCATCTACATTCATTTCATCCATAAGGGCAATCCTCTCAAAAGTTAAATTTGAACATCAAATATTAATTATTCGTAAAATACAGCATTGAATATTAATTATTCGTAAAATACAGCATTGAATACAATCATAGGGAGAAAAAACCTCGGGATCAATGCTAAGATTGATCCAGGAGGTCAATTGTGAAAAAAAGTAATATTATATTAATTGGCATGCCCGGTGCCGGAAAAAGTACCATCGGAGTCATCCTGGCAAAACGGCTTGGTTTTCATTTTATCGACACCGATCTGATTATTCAAGCCCAGGAAAGGCAGCGTCTACAACAGATCATCGATACTCAAGGTCTGAAGACTTTTCGAAACATCGAAGAGCAGGTCTTGCTGAATCTTGATACAACCCAAAGCGTTATTGCAACTGGAGGATCGGCAATTTACAGTGCCAGAGGGTTAGAAAAACTGGCAAACAGTGGCGACCGGATCTACATTCAGGTTTCGCTGCAATCGTTACAACTAAGAATTGCCGATATGGGACAACGTGGTCTGGTCATGAGCAAGGGGCAAACATTTGAACAACTCTATCGGGAGCGCACTCCTCTTTACGAAAAATTTGCCGACCTGACTATCTCCTGTGATGAGATAAATGCCGAAGGGGTTGCGGCAAAAATTGAGGAAGAGATCAGCCAACGCTAATGACAAGCAACCTCGCCATGGGAATCACAAGACCAGCTATCAGTGTGCTGAAGTTTTTCAATATCTTTTGCTTTTCCAGTGCACAGCAAAACCCGCACGCGCCGAGGCGTGCAGGTCGAGGTTTAGAAAATGCTCTCCGATATTGCCAGATTATCACAATTCCGGCATAAAAAATTACACCCTCTTTGCTATTGGAAGGGAGGGATGTTCAGGTCTTTACAGATTTTTTTTACCAAAACATCTACTACTTCACTGTGCCGGGGTACAGCTGAGCGCGTGTTCAGCTCTGGGTTATGCCACCAGGAATGACGACCGCCTTCTCTTAACAACAAACACCCATTTGCTTTCAGATACCGGAGCAATGCCCTTCTTTTCATACAGCGATAAATTCTTCTATGAAATTTCCAGCGGCAGCACCTATTGCATCCGCTTTATTCATTTGAATCGCTTCTTGAAGAGTCGTGTTTTTTTTGTCAAGAAAAAACCGGGTGGTCTTTTATTTTGAGTTAAAACCCCGGA
>JAYEMC010000447.1:0-8841 GCA_034717935.1 Pseudomonadota bacterium
GGCCAAGGAGGGCAATCTGATTATCGGCCGCCCCGAAGAGGCGAAATACGGCTTTACCAGAGAGCAGCTTTTTGCCGGATATCGTTACTGTAAGGAGAAAGGCGTCAAACGTTTCGGCATCCATACTATGGTCGCCTCAAACGAACTTGATTACACCTACTTTATCGAAACCGCTGAAATTCTTTTTACGCTGGTGCAGGAAATCTCGCAAGAACTTGAGCTCAACTTTGAATTTGTCAATCTTGGCGGGGGTATCGGCATCCCTTATCGGCCCGAGGATATGGCGGTCGACCTGGTTAAAGTCGGAAACGGCATCCGGGCAAAATATGAAGAGCTTATTCTAGGGACGGGGTTGCCGAACTTAAAGATCTATATGGAGTGTGGACGGATGGTAACCGGGCCCTTCGGCTATCTGGTGACCCGGGCCCTGCACGTCAAGAAAACCTACAAAACCTATCTCGGCGTTGATGCGACCATGGCCGATCTCATGCGGCCCGCCCTCTATGGTGCCTACCACCATATAACGGTGCTCGGCCGTGAAATGCAAGACCTCAAAGTGACCTACGATGTCACCGGCTCACTCTGCGAAAATAATGATAAATTCGCTATCGACCGGGAGCTGCCGGCGGTTGAAATCGGTGATTACCTGGTTATCCACGATACCGGGGCGCATGGTCACGCAATGGGTTTTAATTACAACGGCAAACTCCGTTCAGCCGAACTCCTGCTCCGGGCCGATGGTTCTATCAAACTGATTCGCCGGGCCGAGAACCTGGCCGACCTCTTCGCGACCCTCGATTTTGCCGAACTTGAAACTTTTTAGTCGTAACTCGAACCATCAAAACAGTGAGTGCAGAGTTTTTCTTTGGGCAGACCAATGGCATGCACGAGATCGTCAAGGCGCTGGAAGCGCAAGGAGGTCAGGTGCAAACGCTGCCGGATTATTTCTACCATAGCCCGGTTTTTTTCTGACCCGGCGCAAGCATATTCATCCAGACATTTATCATCCACCCCCTCCAGCTCCTGAATCACACTGCGGCCAATCAGATCGAGGGTCGACCGGGAGGCGGAGAAGTTGAGAAATTCACAAGGAAATATCAGGGTCGGGCAAGAGGGCCGCATGTGAACTTCCCGGGCTCCGTAGTCGAAAAGAATTTTGACATTCTCTTTAAGCTGGGTACCGCGCACAATTGAATCATCACAAAACAACAGACTTTTGCCTTCAATCAGCCGGGGCACGGGGAGAAGCTTCATTTTGGCGACCAGATCCCGCAAAGATTGATCCTGGGGCATGAAACTGCGAGGCCAGGTTGGTGTATATTTAACAAAGGGGCGGCGATAGGGAATCTTTTTGGCATCGGCATAACCGATCGCATGACCAATACCGGAATCGGGAATCCCGCCGACACAATCGCAAGCAACATCATCGTTTTTAGCCAGACAAGCTCCGCAGTTATTTCTCACATATTCAACATTGATCCCTTCATAGTCCGACGCGGGATAACCGAAATAGACCCAGAGGAAAGAACATATCTGCATCTTGTCGCCCGGCGGCAGCCGCTGTTCCCAACCTTCAGCGGTTATAAAAACAACCTCTCCGGGGCCAACGAAATGGTCTATTTCAAAACCAAGATTACTGAACGCGCAAGATTCCGAACTTACGGCAATCGCATTCTCCCGGCGGCCGAGAACCAGCGGGGTCCGACCGAGTTTGTCCCGGCCCGCATAAATGCCCTCATCGGTAAGCAGCAGTAGAGAACACGACCCCTTGATCGAATCCTGAACGTTGCGGATGCCGTCAACGAAATTCTCCTCATCACAGATCAACTTGGCCACAACCTCGGTGGGATTCATGACCCCATTGGTCGTATCAGAAAAATAGTGGTGGTCGGCAAAGGCTTTTTCGACCAGCTCGTCCAGATTGTTGATCTTGCCGACCATCACGATGCCGAAGTTGCCCATATGGGAGCCGATAATCAACTGTTGCGGGTCAGTATCACTGATCACCCCGATCCCCTTCTTACCTTCAAAAGAGCTCAGTTCCGATTCAAACTTGGTGCGAAAGTAGCTGTTTTCAAGATTGTGAATCGAGCGCTGAATCCCATGCGAGTTACAAACCCCCAAACCGCCGCGCTTAGTGCCTAAATGAGAATGATAATCTGTCCCGTAAAAGAGCTCGGCGACACAATCTTCCTTTGAAACCAAACCAAACATTCCGCCCATGAAGTTCCCCTTTGTCGATTTTTGTTGTTGTTATTGCATAACTATTATTGAATTAAGGTTAAGCTCCCATTAATCACAGCCACGCAGAAGTGTCAACTATACGGTTGAATTATGCAAAAATTCATGTATAAATTTTAGCGTCAATTCCAACGCCGTCGGATGCTCATAAACCTCACCTTCAGGCGTGACTCCACGAATTATGCCATCGTCAAAGAACCAACTGAGCAATAAAACCCCTCTCTCTATACGTTCTGCAGGGTCTTGACCGGCGGCCAAAGTAACATTACAAAAAGGCCGGGCTCCGGGCAAGACAATTTGCTCTTTCTGTAAAAACTTGATAAAATTTATTATTCGACTCAAACGCAGTAGCGTCACGGTTTCTAAACGACTCGTCGCATGGTTAAGAGGAAGAGCGCTGGAGCGCATCAGAGAGTGATGCTGCGGCAAGATACCGAGATCGGCCGATCTTTGATAATCGAGGCTCCCGGGAGCCGGATAGAAAATCGACAATCCAATAATACTGTTTTGCCGGACCAGACGCAAAAGATCGTTAAGTGTAGTTTCGGCGTACTGTTCGGGCGCTCCGGCAATAAGATAGGAGACCGCATCAAGGCCGTGTTTCCGGCAGAGTTTCAAAGCCTGATCATGCGCCCGGCCAACATCCGGGCGGCGAAACCGCTTAAGTTGCAGGCGATCAAAACTACCCACAGCTAGATTAAGCGTGCGGAACCCGGCATCACGCATGGCGACAATCAGCGCCTCGTCAAGAGCCGGGGGATAGAGCCCGTTCATGGCGCGCAACTCGAAATCATGCCTCTTTCGTAAAGCTGAAATCCCGGCTATCAACTCCATAAACCAGGCCCGGTCAATAGTCAGATTCTCATCTTCAAAATCGATAAAACCGACATTTTCGACCAAAACCGCCCGCTCAATCTCGCTAAGAACCGACGCCACTCCTCTTTTTCGATAAGGAAGCCCACTATCCGCACTGACGGCACAGTAACTACAGCGTAAAGGACAACCCCGACTCGCCATAATCACCGCACTCCCCTGCTGTTTGCGCCGATAGAATGAGTTTTTCAGGAGGTGGGTTGCCGGCAGCGGCGAGGCATCAGGATTATTTATGACGGCGGGCTCGCCAATTTGCAGAGTGCCGTCTTGGCGACGCCAAACCAGCCCCGGAATTTTGCTTAACTGCTCCGGATCATCGGCCTGCCCGTTTTTCAGTACAGCCGCCAACTGCGGCAAAGCCAACTCCCCTTCTCCCCGAATAACATAATCGACGGCGGCACAGTCCATTACCATTTCCGGCATGGCCGTGGCATGGTGACCGCCAACGACAATCCGGCAGCCGGGATGTTGCTTTTTTACGATAAGCGCAACCTGCAAAGCACTTTCGTGATAAGGGGTGAAAAGGGCTGAAATACCAACCAGAAACGCCCCGGACTCGCGCACCAGTTTTCCCAGGTGGGCAAAACTGTAGCCAAAATGTTTGTAGTTGTGAAACAGAGCAAATGGCGAGGTGTCCGGCTTACCGAAATGCGGCTTAAGATATGCCATCTCTTCCGGCCAGGGACGGAGTTTACTCTTATTTGTCGCCAGACCATCGATAATCGTAACCGAAAAACCCTCTTCTTCAAGAGTTGCACCAATACAGGCCAGACCGTAGGGAATAGTTCGTTTGGCGGTCAGAAAAAAATCCTCAATCGGAGGTTGCACCAGAGCAACATCAGACATGATTGTCAGCCCTTTTTTTCATAGTCGGTTTTCCGCCCACACCATCCACCCTCCGTGGATGATTAAACAGGTCAACTATGTAGCACAATTTGACCTCATTTTTAAGTAAAAAAGAGTGCGAGATAAGTAAGGTGTCCCCGGAACTAACATGTAGTCCTCAAATGATCTCGATGTGGGGACATTGCTCCAGGCGGCGGCGAAGCCGCTTGCCGATCTGAGCTGTGTACCCCTCGAAGCCGGGCGAAGCCAATGTTCGCACCATTTGTAGTGGCTTTAAAGTGATTACGCTGAATAGTTAAGTAAAAACATTGACAAGGCAAACCCTTTGAATTACATTTCGCTCCGCTAATATAATTCCAACGATGGTTCTTGTTGAGGGACAAACATGAGAAGCGCTTTTTTGATCGCAACAACAACTGTCCGATGCGCAGTTTGGTTGGGGCTCACGGTTTTTATTTTGCTGTTAACCTTTTCACCGGTTGCCGACGCCGCCTCTCGGGGCTCGAAAAAAGGGCCGCCGCCGCTGGTCAAGGTTACAGCGATTGTTGAACAGGAGATCAACCCGCCATCTGAATATGTGGGCCATGTTGAAGCAATTCAAAGCGTGGTGCTTCAGGCCCGGGTTAAGGGGTTTTTAGAGCAGGTTAATTTTAAAGAGGGCAGCAACGTCCAGGTCGGCGATCTGCTTTATGTTATTGAACAAGCGCCCTACCAAGCCAGAGTCGCCGCTGACCAGGCCGGAGTCGCCCAGGCCCAAGCGACGCTGACTAAAACCAGTCAATATCTAAAAAGGGTTAAAAACGTCCGTTCCGGCGGGATATCCGCCTCAGACCTAGATACGGCGGTGGCCGAAGAGCTCCAGGCCAAAGCCCGGCTACTGGCGGCTCAGGCCGCCCTCAAACTCTCCGAACTCGATTTGGAGTACACTAAAATACGAGCTCCAATCAGCGGCCGGATTGGCCGCACGGCGCTCACCAGAGGTAATCTCTGTGAGCCCAATTCCGGCCCCTTGGCCCGAATTGTCCAGCTCAACCCGATCCGGGTGCTTTACTCGATCAGTGAAAATGATCTGACGGCCATCCAAGCCATCCTCAAAGACTCCTCCGACCAGAAAAAGATTCGTTCTCTGGTTCCCCAGATTAAACTACTCAACGACAAAGTTCTGGAAGATAGCGGTCAAATCGATTTTATCGATAACGTCGTCGACCGGGAAACCGGCACGATCGCCGTCCGGGCCATGTTTGACAATGCTGACGGCCTCCTGATTCCGGGACAGTATGTCACCATTGTGATCCGACAAAGCCAGGGAGAGAAACTGCCGGTAATCCCGCAAGCAGCCGTCTTACAAGATCGCGAAGGACGTTATATCCTGGTGGTTGACCAGCAAAATAAGGTAATTAAGCAACGGATAACTACCGGATCGCTGGTCAGCGGCAATCGCTGGGCCGTCACCTCCGGAATTAAGGTCGGAGAGCTGGTTATTACTCAGGGTTTACAAAAAGTTAAACCCGGACAAACCGTGAAAACGACTACTGACGAACCCGCAAATTAGTTTAACTATTCAGCGTATTCACCATAAAGCTACAGCAAATGGTGCAAACATCGCTACGCCCACTTCGAGGGGGACACGGCTCAACCCGCCACGGGCTAAAGCCCGGTCTGGAGGCATGTCCCCGCATCGAGATAGAAGGTAATCTATGTTTTCTCGGATTTTTATTGAAAGACCGCGCTTGGCGGTGGTGATTTCGGTCATCATTACTTTGGCCGGGCTCATCGCCATGCTCAATATTCCCGTTGCCCAATACCCGAGAATCACGCCGCCGAATGTTCGGGTGAGCACGTTCTATCCCGGCGCCAACGCCGAGGTTCTCGCCGCCAGTGTGGCCGCGCCGATCGAAAACGCGGTCAACGGCGCCGACAACATGCTCTATATGTCCTCCACCTGCTCCAACAACGGCAGTTACAGCCTGACTGTAACTTTCGCGGTCGGCACCGACCCTGACATCGACCAGGTCAATACGCAAAACCGGGTGCAGATGGCGATCGCTAAATTACCTAAAGAGGTTATCGAACAAGGGGTAACCGTCCGTAAACGTTCGCCGGACATGCTGGCGGCGATCAGCTTTTACTCGCCTGAAGGCACCAGGGATAAACTTTTCTTAAGTAACTATGTCAGCCAGGTAATCAAAGACGCCCTAGTTCGGCTCAAAGGCATCAGTGATGTCTATATCTTCGGCGAGCTTGAATACAGCATGCGAATCTGGCTCGATCCAAATCGTTTGACGGCTCTGGGACTGACCGCAGACGATGTCATTAAAAGTATTCGCCAACAAAACATCCAGGCCGCAGTGGGCACTATCGGCACCATGCCGACCGACAACAACCAGCAATTTCAATATACCCTGCGGGCTCAGGGACGTCTGAAAACTCAGCAAGAGTTTGAAAATATCATCATCACTGCCAATACTTCCGGTGGCCTGGTTCGGATCCGAGATATTGCTAGAGTCGAACTTGGGGCCAAAACCTACCGCGCCCAATCAACTTTAAATGGAGCCCCGGCCGTAACCCTGGCGATCTACCGCGCCGCCAATGCTAACTCTTTAGAGACCATGGACGAAGTCCGAGATATTTTAAAACACCTGTCCCAGCGACAACCCGCCGATGTTCAATACCGAACGATTTACGACACCACCAAGTATGTTTCGGCCACCATTCATGAAATCATGCAAACCCTGTTGATGACCTTTCTTCTGGTTCTTTTTGTAAATTATATCTTTCTTCAGGACTGGCGCGCCACGCTGGTGCCGACCGTCACCATTCCGGTTTCGCTGGTGGGCACCTTTGCCGTCCTTTTGGCTTTGGGTTATAACGCCAACACTATCTCTCTGTTTGCCCTGATCATGTCAATCGGGGTGGTGGTTGACGATGCAATTGTTGTCGTCGAAAATGTTTACCGGCTTATGTCGGAAGAAGATCTTTCGCCCAAGGCGGCGACCATTAAAGCGATGCAGCAGGTTACAGCGCCAATCATCTCTACGACACTGGTTTTACTCGCCGTATTTGTACCGGTTGGTTTTCTGCCCGGCATCACCGGAGAACTCTACAAACAATTTGCCGTAACCATCTGTACCGCCGTCGTCATCTCAACCATTAATGCCCTGACCTTAAGCCCAGCCCTCTGTGCGGTCTTGCTAAAAACCCCTAAAGTCATAAATCGGGGCCCTTTAGCCTGGTTTAATCGGGCGCTCGATTTTTCTCGTGACCGATACGTGGCCGGTACAACCTGGCTGCTCCGGCGCAAGGTTGTGGTTTTGATGATTTTTATCGGCATTTTCGGAGCCTCTTACTACCTGTTTACCGACCGTCCGGTCAGCTTCTTACCAAAAGAGGATATCGGCTCTTTTTATCTTAACATACAACTGCCGGAGGCCTCGTCCCTCTCCCGCACCGACAAGGTTTTAGAGCAGGTCACCAAAGAACTCCATAGTATTGAGGGGATTCATGACGTTCTCCTGGTCAGCGGCTACAGTCTGCTTAGCGGGGCTGCCGAAAATGTTGGTTTGGGGGTCGTCATTGTTGACCCCTGGAGTGAGCGCACCACCAAAGAGCTGCAACTGAGTGCCATCTTAAGAAAGGTACAGGGCAAACTCTCGGCCATCTCGACGGCCAATATGTTCGCATTTTCACCCCCGCCGATTCGCGGCCTGGGCCGTACCGGGGGCTTTAATTTTCAGATGCAGGGTTTAGAAGATCAAAGCCCCCAAGAGTTGGCGGCGACAGCCAAAGCTCTGGTTATCGCTGCGAATCAGGAACCCTCCCTGCAAAGGGTTTTCAGCACCTATACAGCCAACACTCCACAAATCTCCATCGCCGTCAACCGGACCCGAGCCGAAACTCTCAACGTTCCGGTCAGCACTGTTTTTGCCACCCTGCAGGCTCAGCTCGGATCTAAATATGCCAACGACTTTAACCTGCTCGGGCGTGTCTTTCAAGTCACGGTGCAGGCCGACACCCACCACCGCGACACAATTATGGATATTAACCAACTCTACGTCCGCAGCCAGACCGGCAAGATGGTTCCAATGCAGAGCTTGGTTACGGTTACGACAACCCTCGGCCCGCAAAATACAGATCGTTATAACCAGTACAGCAGTATTAAAATTAACGGGGGCGCGGCACCGGGATTCAGCTCCGGCGAGGCGATGGCGACAATGGCCCGAATAGCTGCTGAAACCCTGCCTCAAGGCTACACTTTTGAGTGGTCGGGAATGTCTTTTCAGGAACAAAAAAGTAGCGGCCAAATCCCCATAATATTTACTTTGGCCCTGCTTTTCGCCTATCTCTTTCTCGTGGCTCAGTATGAAAGCTGGAACATCCCGCTGGCTATTGTCGTTTCGGTTCCAGTGGCCACTCTCGGCGGTTTGGCCGGTTTATGGCTGACCGGACTCAGTTTAAGCATCTACGCTCAAATCGGTCTGGTGTTGCTGGTCGGTTTGGCTAGTAAAAGCGCGATTCTCATCGTTGAGTTCTCTAAAACACTACGTGAGCAGGGGGCCTCAGTGTCTGGCGCCGCAATCGCCGGAGCCAAAGTTCGCTTCCGACCGGTCTTGATGACCGCCTTTACATTTATTTTAGGGATCGCGCCGATGGTGATCGCCAGCGGCGCCGGAGCCGGCAGCCGCCGGGCAATTGGCACCACCGTCTTTTACGGAATGCTGGCTGCAACCCTGATCGGTATTTTTCTGGTTCCGGCAATTTATTACATATTTCAAGCTGGCCGCGAAAAAGGTCACGCCTGGCGGAAGGGGCGAAAGAGTTAGATATAAATATTCGGCTAGCGTCTATAAAGCTACAGCAAATAGCGGCGAACGCCGCTTCGCT
>JAYEMC010000448.1:0-1677 GCA_034717935.1 Pseudomonadota bacterium
TCCCCCTACCCTATTTTAATCACGCGATTGTTGTAGTGCTTGATGATAACGGTAACGCCCTGCATTTTCTTGATCCAACCTCGGAAACCAGCCGCCAGTTTCTGCCTGACTATGAGAGAGAGTGCTCCTATCTGATTGCCGACTCTAAAAATGGCAGCCTGGCCCTAACGCCGCCGGTGCCTCCAGAAGAGAATAGCTTTATTTTAGAAATTATTGATAAACTCTCCCCGGCGGGAGAACTTGGCGGCACCATAAGCGTAAGCTGCACCGGGTTTAACGATACCATGATGCGCTCGATCATGATGAACCAGAGCCGCAAGGAGCAGGGAAACTTCCTGAAACGCCTTTTTTTAAGCCAATACAGCAGCCTTGAACTCTTTGATCTAAACTGGTCCGATCCCGCCGACCGCAGCGCAAATTTTACTTTTTCAGGGGATTTTTTGGTCACAGCTTTACCCTGTTCGGAGAAAGCTCCCGCAACCGGGCTTTTACAACCTCTGGCTTGCATGGAAAAACCGGGTTTACTCGACCGCTGGATTTTGCAACGGGCTAATATGACAACGCGCCGCTACCCCCTCAAACTCGGCTACACTTATACAACAATCTTGCGTGAGCATCTAAGCTTCAGCAAAGCACCAAAAACGCTCAGGTTGCCGAAAGAAACTATAATCGACAATGAAATCTTCTCCCAAACCATAAAGTTTACTCAAGAGAAACCCGACAAACTGCTCATCGAACGCCGCTTCACTTTGAAAAAAACCGAAGTTGAACCCCATCATTATCAATTATTGACCAACTTACAAAATCGCAACCACAAAAGATCACTCACCCCGATAGAGGTCGAGTGGTAATGGTTTAGGCACAAAGGACAAAAAATAAAATGATTGAAACAAAAAATAATTTAAGAAAAATCACTGTTTTCCCGGTTTTAGTCTGGGCTCTGATTATCTGTTCGGCCCTGCTCTTGTGGGGGCGGCCGGCTACCGCCGCCACAACTGATAATCCGGCAACAGCACTGACGGCCGGAGCCGATGCCGTAAATCTGAAAATCCGCAAACATTACACGGTAGCGGCTGACGGTTCCTACAAGTTACATCTCTATGTCAAACGCCGCATTCTAACTTATAAAGGCAAAAAAGATCATGCCGATTTTAAATTCACTTATAACCAGGCCCGACAGAGTGTCAAATTGCTTAAAGGCCAAACGACAACCGCCAAACAAGGAATTGTCCAAGTCAAAAGCGAGGAGATTCATGATATTCCGGCCCCCTGGAACAGTGAGGTCTCGCTCTACTCACAAAGCCGTCAGCTGGTCGTCAGCCTGCCCGCGGTAGAACCCGGCAGCGAGATTGAAATAGAGCTTGAGATGAGAGCTGAAACCGGTTTCTGGTGTCAGGAGTATTTCCGCCTCTACGATCCGATTATCGACAAAGAGATCATCATCGATTGTCCGACTTCGTTAGCCCTGCAATACCGAGCTCCAAATAACTTAAATATTGAATTCAAACAGGAGAAAACAGAAAACAAACTAACCCGTTATCACTGGCGGGGAGTGAATATTCCCGCCTTAACCCCGGAGAGATGGGCCGCTCCGTTAGCTGAACAGGGGTTTTGCCTGCTCATCAGCAGCTTTAACAACTGGCGTCAAGTAGCCGATTTTTTTAACGATTTTTTCAA
>JAYEMC010000449.1:0-1673 GCA_034717935.1 Pseudomonadota bacterium
TGGCTGTATCTGTTTCCGGGGCACCGGTTTTTGCGGAGGATCTTAAAGTCAGTGTTGACGCCGAGGCTCTCGTGATCAGCAAATATGTCTGGCGGGGCATCGAAGTAAATAAAGATCCGGTTCTACAACCATCTCTGACGGTTGCCTATGGTGGATTTTCGTTTAATTTATGGGGCAATATGGATCTTACCGATTTCGGCAAAGATGAGTGCGTATACACCAGTGATTGTGAAAGCCGGGCCGGTCAATTTACCGAAGTAGATTTGACCCTCGACTATAGCCGCTCATTTGACAAGTTAACCCTTGGCGCCGGGATTATCTCATATCAATTCCCCAACTGGGATGATTCCGAAGATACGCATGAGCTATACTTTGCCCTGGCCTATGATTGCCTGTTGCAACCGGCGTTGACGATTTACTACGACTTCGATGAAGTGAATGGTTTCTATACGAATTTCAGTATCAGCCACTCTTTTACTGTTAACGACAAAATTGGAATTGAGATGTCCAGCAGTGTCGGGTATGGCGACCTTGATTATAATAAGGCCTATTTCGGAATCGATGACGATGCCCTGGTTGATGTCAACGCCGGTATAGCCGTGCCTTTTCAGGTGACCGAAAAAATTACGATTACACCCATGTTGACGCTTACCTCGATCATCGATTCGGACTTAAGGGATTCAGTGGAGAATAATAGCTGCTGCGACGATGAAACCAATATTTACGGTGGCATTGCAATCGGCTTCTCATTTTAAATGAGTCCCAAATAAGTCCCAAGTAAATGTAATTATATACTGGAGAAGATAGATCTTCAGTTATCAGTAATAATTTCAGTAAGGAGAACTATCATGTTAAGATTGAAGAGAAACTGGGTGATGGCACTGTTACTACTCATAATATTGGGTGGCGCCGGCTGGGCGCAGGCGGCAGAAGAAGTTTCACCGGCAATATTCAGGGTAAACAATATCTGGATGCTTTGCGCAACTTTCCTCGTTTTTGTCATGCATTTAGGTTTTGCGACCCTGGAGGTCGGTTTAACCCGAGCCAAAAACACCGTCAACATTCTTTTTAAAAATACGGTTATCGTAGCCATCGGGATATTAACCTATGCCTTGATCGGTTTTAATTTGATGTATCCGGGGGAAACCGCAGCCGGAGGTTGGTTTGGTTTTGCCGGATTCGGCATTGGCACTGATGCTGCGGGTTTGACTTCCGCCTACAATGTCGGCTACACCTATTGGACCGACTTTATTTTTCAGGCGATGTTTGCCGCAACCGCAGCAACAGTTGTTTCCGGAGCCGTAGCTGAAAGGGTAAAACTCTCCAGTTTTCTGATCTTCTCCACGCTCTATGTAGCATTGGTCTACCCGGTTGTCGGCATGTGGAAATGGGGCGGCGGCTGGCTCGATGCCTTGGGTTTTTACGATTTTGCCGGATCGACCCTGGTTCATTCAGTCGGCGGTTGGGCGGCACTGGTTTGTGTTCTGATCCTCGGGCCAAGGATGGGAAAATACAGTAACGGCAACGTCAAAGCGATTATGGGGCATAACGAAGAGTGTTTTATCACTCGTCCCGCCCGCAGTGATGCCGGGATGTTGATTTTTTCAATTACTGACAGTAGCACAAATACTGTTTTTTTGTAAAGCGGGATGATTGATAAAATGCTGTTGAAC